>JARCRR010000226.1 GCA_029850565.1 Gallionella sp.
ATGAAATACACCCCGCCACTTCCACGCCACCAGCGCCTCCCCGCCTTCTCCATGAATTTTGCACGTTCCAACCATTTACGTTGACGGAACGGTGGTGCGTAAGCGGCAAAATGTACGTTCACCACCTCGAATCCCAACAACGCCAGCCAATCCTTCATACGCGGTAGCGTGATGAACTGCCCGCTCCACGGATAACCTTGTTTTCTACCCAAGGCACGATGTATGCCCCATAAACTGAAAGGATTGAAACCACTGATGAGCAGATTACCCTCGGGCATCAACACCCGCTCCACTTCGCGGATGATCTGGTGCGGGTTCTCTGCGAACTCCAATACGTGCGGCAACAGCACCAGATCGAGACTATCACCGTCGAACGGGAGCTCCGAACAACACACGCGCACATCATTCCCGCCTTGATTTCCCGCTGTAAAACGCAAGGGCATGCGGCTGTTTTGTAAGAAATCCTGCTCAGGCAAACCCAACTGCAACGCGTTGTAGCCAAACAGGTCACTCACCGATTCGTCGAAATAGGCCTGCTCACGTGCCAGTACATAGCCCCCTTGCTCGGTAGCGAACCATTCACTCAGACTATTGGCGATTACTTTAGAATTCGGCATCGAACCTAGAGACCTATCATGTTGAACATCACAGCCATCCCTGCACTGCGAGATAACTACATCTGGGCTATCCACGATGAGGCGTATGTAGCCATCGTCGATCCCGGCGAAGCTTCTCCTGTCTTTGAATTCTTGAACAGAACAGGCTTGAAACTGACAGCCATCCTTTGCACCCACAGACACAACGACCACGTCGGCGGCATCGCAGAATTGCGCGGAGTATATAACGTGCCGGTGTATGGACGAAGCCATCCGCGCAACCCGCATATCACCAATGACTTACATGAAGGGAATGTGCTGAAACTGGATGCGCCAAGCATCAGTTTCGACATCATTGAGACGCCTGGCCACCTTGAGGATCACATCGTCTTCATCGCACCTAATGCCGTGTTTTGCGGGGACATCATGTTCGGCGCGGGTTGTGGCAATAACTTCGAAGGCACACTGGTCGAACTGCACCATTCTTTACAACGACTGGCCGCCCTGCCAGACGACACTCGCGTCTACTGTGCCCACGAGTACACCGAATACTGCCTTACCTTTGCCGCGGCCTGCGAACCTGCTAACCAAGCTATCCAGCAACGGATTGCCGATACCCAGAGACTGCGCGCGGCCGACATGCCAACCGTTCCATCGACCATCGCCCTAGAGAAGGCGACCAATCCCTTCATTCGCTGTACCAGCCCTGAACTTATCCATACCCTGCAGACTCATGGCTTGACCAAGACAGATGAACTGGCGGTTTTCACCGCTTTGCAGCATTTCTGATTGCCTGAAACAGCGTTCTAGTTTATTCTGCGCGCCCTTTCGGAGAGGTGGATGAGTGGTTTAAGTCGCACGCCTGGAAAGCGTGTGTGGGGTAATACCCCACCGCGGGTTCGAATCCCGCCCTCTCCGCCATATCAATGAGTTAAGGCTACTTAGCCTTACTTCGATTTACCTGAACCTACCCAAAAACTAGGTTTTCGCTGTGCCAAAATTGTGCCAACTGTGCCAGATTTGTGCCAAAAGTGGAAATACTTCCAAAGTAACTTTGAGTAGGGCGCAGGATTTTCGTCCTGCAACCCCTGCAAAGTTAATCCTCTTCTGGCAGCATCATGGTCATCACCGGCTCGCCGCTGTCGCCAGGGTGGCAAACCAGCTTGAAGGTGTAGAGGCTTTTGCGTCCGGCTCCCTTTATGATGACTTGGAACAGCCGCGCGGTGTGCCCGTGAAACTGATAATGCACACGGCTCATATACAGCATGTCATGAAGGATGCCAGCGTAGTCGTTGCAGTAGCGCGGATTCTCGACGGCCTTTTGCATGATCTCGAAAATCGGCAAAGTGCAGGCAATAGGATGTTTATAGTGCTGCCTGCATACATCCTCCGTGTCGTTCTGCATCAAATCCACCAGAAACCCATCTTCGATAGCTTGCTTGCGCGTGTAGCTGTGGATTACTGCGCAGTCGGCAAATAGATTGCCTGACACATGCTGTTGGCAAGCCTCGCTGGGCGACGAAGAGTCGCGGTTTTGGTTGGTTGCGTTGATTTTCTCGTTGCTCATTTTGATTCTCCTTGTCGTTAAGTCCATGCCGTCGGTGTCGCCTCGCCCCTGACTGGGATGGGGTGAGCGTTTTTGCGAGTTGCAGCAGGCATGACAGACGAAAGGCGCAACCAAGGCCGCAGTCCGACCGCAGGGAGGAACGGGCGCTGGGGCGCGCAAAGCGGCACGGCTCGACCGCGCCCTTGAGGATGGCGTGACTGGTGCGCTTACGAGCGGCGAACCTCTCACAGCTTGGGCGACACCGATGGAATGGATAGGCAAGGAGTAATGGCAACAGCAAACGGCTTAGCAACCACAAAACGTGGCAGCACGCCTAATCTTAATAAGTGCGCATGCGCACGTGTCGTGGCTGGGCATAGCCGAGCCATTCAGAACATGCAAT
Organism: Gallionella sp.; assembly: GCA_029850565.1. GTDB lineage: Bacteria > Pseudomonadota > Gammaproteobacteria > Burkholderiales > Gallionellaceae > Sideroxyarcus. Next base: position 2,546 of record JARCRR010000226.1, read on the forward strand.
TGCTTGAGTGAGCCATGATGTCTAGCGCTTCACCGCAGGTGATTACGGCGCGGTGCCGCAGGCAAGGCATGATGGCGATTGTTTTGCTTCTTATACATGTTGGCGCGCGATACGCCAGCATGTGGATGGCTTTTCTGTTTTCGCTATGACTTACGTTTGAACCGGGCGGTCAATTTTTCAAATATCTCCATTACCAATTTTGAATCTGCTTCGGACACGCTTTGCATTGATGCGGCAATACTTTGGGCACGATCCTGTAATCTGGGAGAGCCATCCCTAATCAGATCAGCCAGAGCTACACCTAACACGTCCCCGATCTCGGCTAGGCGGGAAATAGGCGCTAACGTAATACCTCTTTCAATTCTCGAAATGGTTTCAGGTTCGACACCTATTTGCTCGGCAACTTGCCCTTGAGTAAGCCCTTTCTTGAGTCGTTTGTTCGCAACAGCCTGCCCAATTGATTTCGCTAATCGTTTTTCCTTTGGTGTCATCCCTATCCTTTCGTCGGTAGACTTGGATAGTGGACAGGCAACGCCAAATGTAGAACGCCTTGCGGGGGCGTCTAACGACATCGAATGTCTTGTTTGTATATAATACGATTCATTTGAAAATATCAGTTCTTGCAAATCTTGCAGCTATTCGACTTTTGGAATTGAGGTACTACGGAAAGGGATATCGATGAATCGCTTTGCACTATCTATTTGGCTTGCAGCTTTTTTGTCTATTACAACCACATCAGCATTTGCCGGTCTGGACGAAGGAGTGTTCGCTTATCAGCGAAATGACTACGCAGCCGCGATCAAGGAATGGATGCCGCTCGCTGAAAAAGGAGATGCTAAGGCGCAAAATTATCTTGGAATAATGTATGAGAACGGTCGAGGTGTAGACATAAATTATCAACAAGCAGCCGATTGGTATCAGAAGGCTGCGACGCAGGGAAATGCTTCTGCGCAGACGAATCTAGGTTTTTTGCACTACAAAGGTCAAGGTATTCCTCAAGATTTTCTGAAAGCCTTATACAGATTTCGAGAAGCTGCCGAGCAAGGTTACACACCTGCACAATTTATGCTGGGAATAATTTACAAAAACGGGCAAGGTGTTGAGCAAGACTACCAACAAGCTCTCAGCTGGTATCGTAAAGCGGCAGATCAAGGATATGCTGACGCTCAAAATAATCTTGCCGTGATGTACGAAAATGGAGTAGGCGCACCTGCAGACCCCATATTAGCCTACGCACTATTTAACATCTCAATTGAAAACAATTCGTCATCAAACAATGAAGCCATTGCTAATCGAGAACGACTATCTAAATCACTTACTAGCAAAGAAATCGCTTCAGCCCATAGGCTGAAGACTCGGTTAAGCGAATCTGGAATGCTTTTGAAAGAACTGGACATCTATCTTGCTATGGTGGCAGGGAAAAAAGCAGTAAAAGCCTACAACACTGCAATAAAGCAAATACCCAAAGCGGAATAGTGATGCAGAAACACTCTAATCAAGATCAATTTCGGCTGCGCTTTTAAATGCGTCTATTCCTGCGACAGATTTAATTTGTATTGCCTCAGGTGCTTTGGATACCTTAGTGGTGCGTTTACGAGCGGCGAACCCGTCACAGCTTGGGCGAACCCGTCACAGCTTGGGCGACACCGCCACAAAGCGCGCTTGGCGCGCAAATTGCGCAGTCATGGCTGGGCGCGGCCGAGCCATTCCAAAGCTGATGTTGCTTGAGTGAGCCATGATGACGGTGTTTTGAGTGCGGTGCCACGGCAAGGCATGATGGCGGTTGCCGTTTTACCCCAAAGCGATAGCGTCTCGAGCGCTCGGCGCGCTCGTACCATTCACGGTCATGATTGAAATCGATTTCATACTTTTCTCAACTGGGATCGGACGGATGCTGGCGAACTTCGGCAAGCCATCTCCATATAC
>JARCRR010000227.1 GCA_029850565.1 Gallionella sp.
GCGATGTTGTTAGCCGCATACATCGCCATCATCTCGCCGGAGCAAACGATGTAGATCTCTTGCGCTTTGTTCTCACGGATCGGCATCGCGAAACCGCCGCACACCACGTCACCCAGCACGTCGTAGAACACGAAGTCGAGTTCGTCGTCATACGCGCCTTCTTCTTCCAGGAAGTTGATGGCGGTGATCACGCCACGACCGGCACAACCTACGCCGGGCTCTGGACCACCGGACTCAACGCACTTGATGCCGCCGTAACCAACCGACAACACGTCTTCCAATTCCAGATCCTCGACGCTTCCGGCTTCAGCCGCCAGTTCCATCACAGAGTTCTGTGCCTTGGAGTGCAAGATCAAACGAGTAGAGTCAGCCTTGGGGTCGCAGCCGACGATCATCACTTTCTTACCGGCTTCAGCCAGAGCTGCTACCAAGTTCTGGGTTGTAGTGGACTTACCGATACCACCCTTCCCGTAAATTGCGCATTGACGCAGTGCCATGTTAGTCTCCTTGAGAGTTGCAAAATTTAAGTCGCGATTGAAAACTGTCGCTCGCACCCAGTACATCGCAAGCTCCGTGCCACTCGACCCGCACTCATCTAAGCGCATGAAATGTCTACTAAAAGTAATTCATCGCAAAATGCATTGGCGGAAGTGCAACACAACAAACTCGAAGACTTTGTAGCAGTGACTACAACCACCTCACTCGCTTTGCCTCGCGCCGCTCGCTTGCCGATCAATCACTGCAATCTGCCCGCAGATATCTTGGGTGGACTCACGTTCCAACGCTCTCCTGTCCCTCTCGAACTGGATGGTGTGGCGCAATTCCATCAGGGCCTGTTCGCGCTGCTAGACAAGATCGATGATGTGGAAGAACGAGCAGAGGCATTCACCATGCACATGAATGCCTCCTTCTATCTGAATGAACCAGAGCAAGCGGGATACTCCCCGCACACCACCAACAAACGGCAAAAGGCCGATTATCTGCGCATGGTGCGCGGTTGGAGTTTTGATGCGGATGGAAGAGAAGGCGCTGCGTTGAAAGGTTGGGTGGAATCGCGCTTTGGATTGTTACCAAGACATCACGGCGGGCCGATACGCGATTTCTCGGGCGAGGCATACCGCCGCTATCTAGAGATGCGCGCGGCCGCTGTATATGGAACCAATGCACTCGAAGCGCAGTGCGACCTGCTCTACACCTACTGCCAATACGAGCTATCCAGATCGCATCCGCACGAGACCCATCTCACCCTCTATCGCGGCGTGAACCGCATGGACGAACACGAGATCGTCGCGACACTGGATAACAAACGGCGCGTCGTGTTGCTCAACAACCTCAACTCCTTCACCGCCAACCGTGAACGTGCCGACGAGTTCGGCGACTACTTGCTCACCACACAAGCACCGCTGTCAAAAGTGCTCTGCTACACGAGTTTGTTGCCAGGGATGTTGCAGGGAGAGGATGAGTACACGGTCATTGGCGGGTTGTATGAAGTGAGTATCGCCGCTTACTGACAAGCTCTACCCCACCCCCTTGTACGACAAGTTCTTCAATTTTGTCGCAATTGCTCCAAACCCAATCGCCCATAAACCCCGCCAATACTGCATGTAAGGGCTGGCGCGTTTATTGCGAGTGATTTACTCATCTATCACCACGAGGAGTCATCTCACATGAGCACACCATTCGATAGCATCTTTACCGACCTTTTCGAGGGCGACGTCATTCCTTATCTTGGCGCTGGCGCGCTGAACGGCGTGATCGATTCGGCCACCGGCAAGGCCATCCCTGCCGATAGCGAGAGCCTTATCTTGGCGATGAACAACGGGCAGCCGATGGCGCCCAAGCTTATGTTCGAATTCCCGCGTGCGGCGATGAATGTGGAGTTGAAGCGCGGCCGTTCTGCCGTGAACAAGTTCCTTGATGCCACCTATCGCGACACGCAATGGAGCACCTCTGCGCTGCACACTTGGTTGGCACAACAGAAGCTGCCCTACATCATCGACTGCAACCGCGACACGCAGTTGCAAAAACAATACGCCAGCACACCGCACACACTCATCGTCGGCATCGCACGCATGTCGGGTAAAGAATATCGCTTCCGCCTGTTCAACTACGATGGCACCGGCTACTCCGTCATCGAACCCGAAGCCGTTGATAGCAGTCTGCCTATCTTGTTTAAACCGCTGGGCACGCCGCTGCCGGAATCGAACTACATCGCGTCGGATGCGGATTTTGTGGACTACATCACCGAGTTGATGGGTGGCTTCGCCATCCCTTCCTTCGTCAAGCGCATGCGCCAGAACAAACGCTATCTGTTGCTCGGCATGCGTTTGAACCGCGACACCGACCGCATGGTGTTCTCTGATGTCATCTTTGGTGCTGACAAGCCTGCTGGCTGGGCGCTTATCCCCCATCCCACCGACAAAGAAAAACGTTACCTGGATAAGCTCAATATCGAGATCGTGAATGCCGATGTGGCGGACTTCCTCACTGCCGCTCAGCGCTGGAACGGCAGCCTCGCTGCGGCATGAGCAAGCACGAAGCGAGATGGGATGAAGCGCGCCACACACTGGGGCTAGATGAAGTCGACATCGCGCATCGCGAGTTCATCACACAGGTGGCCGCACTCATCGCTGCCACTGATGCGGAGTTCCCCGCTTTATTCCAAACACTCATCGCCCATGCGCGCGAACACTTCATGGCCGAAGGTCGGCTGATGCGGGCAGCAAAGTATCAGGGATTAGGTGTGCACGAGGGCGAACACCACCGCGTGCTGGGTGAGTTACAACAACTCAACCGCACACTCAAACGCGGCCACTTGCCGCTGGTCCGCGCCTATGTGCGTGAAGGATTGGCTGAATGGTTCGATACGCACCTGGCGATGATGGACGGGGCATTGGTGGCGTTCTTGAAGAAGCAGCCGTAGCGTCAGGCTTTGCCTTCGTATTCGGCAGTCAGTCTCGCGGAAACGAACTCGGCTCTGGCAGTGGAGTTGTTATCCTGGCCATGTAGCTCACACCAAGCAAAGAGTTCTTGCGGAACGATATGACATTCGACCGCTCGCACACCTGAACGCTGGAACTCTCTGCGCGCTTTCACCGCCACGGCCTTCCACTTCTCGAACGACTGCTCGAAACATTGCGGATCGGTCGCGCTCGCCTTCACCTCGGCCCATGTCTCCGCGTTGTACCAAGTGACACCGATGACCATTGCTTGACCGCGATTCTTCGCTCTCAATCGTTGATGGAGTGTGCTTATCCTCATATCAGAATCGCGGCTTCATCACTCGTCGTCATCGCCCGCGATGACGCGGCGCGGGACTGTAGCCGGGTCGGCGGTGATGGCGCGATAGATCTCGATGCGGTCACCGGGTTTGAGTAACCCATCCAGTTCAGCCGCTTTGCCAAAGATGCCAACGGTGCAACTACTGATGTCTATCTCGGGAAATTTACGCAAGATACCCGATTGTTCGATTGCACTGAGCACGGTGCTATCCTCCGGCACTTCGAAGCGAAGCCAAAGTTGCTGTGCAGGTTCAGAATAAGCGACGCCGACTTGCATGATGTTCTCCTAGGTCGCTGATGCTGCGAGTGCGAGTGCTTCAGCACGTGCCGCGCGTCGACTTTCAATGACCCGTCTGCCAGCCAATAAGAATCCCAATACCATGAAGCCCCCCGGCGGCAGAATCATTAACAAATACCCTTTGTAATCAGGGATCACGGTCGTCTCAAGGAACGCGAATGCCGACCCCAGCAACAAGTGCGCATTGGCGAATAGCGTACCTGCCCCCAATACTTCGCGGATGCCGCCAATCGTGGTCAAAGCGAAGGTGAATCCCAGCCCCATCATCAAACCGTCCATGGCCGAAGCGCCCACACCGTTCTTCGCAGCAAACGCTTCGGCACGACCGAGCACCGCACAATTCGCCACGATCAGCGCGATGTAGAGACCAAGCACTTTGTATAAGTCATGCGCCCACGCATTCAAACTCACATCCACCAAAGTGACCAATGTCGCGATCAACACGATGTAAACCGGGATGCGCACATCAGGACTGATGAAGTCACGCGCTGCTGAAACAAGCGCGTTGGCGGCGACCAATACCGCCGTGGTTGCGAGCCCCATACCGAGACCGTTGGTGGCACTGCTGGTCACCGCCATCGTGGGGCACATACCTAGGATCTGCGCAAAGACGATGTTGTTGTCCCACAATCCGTCTTTGGTGATGCGTGCATAACTATCACTCATGTTTCACTCCTTCTGCTACCGCACCTTCAAGCAATGCAGTTCGATTCGCCTCGAAGAATTCCAATCCACCTTTCACCGCATTCACTACCCCGCGCGGTGTGATGGTCGCCCCAGCGAACTGATCGAACACACCGCCGTCTTTCTTCACTGCCCATTTTTCAGCTAAGGGTTCGCCCAACCATTTACCTTCAAAGGAATGTATCCAGTCGCTCTTGGCCGGTTCGATCTTGTCACCCAGCCCCGGCGTTTCCTTGTGGCTGATGACGCGCACGCCGAGTATCTTGCCCTCGCGTGAGACTCCCATCACACACACGATATTTCCCGCATAGCCGTGGCCGACCACGCGATACACCACTGCTTCGACATTGCCTGCACGACGCCCGCGATACACCAGCACTTCGCCTTCTTTACCAGGTAGCGCAATGGTGTCTTTGAGCAAGTCATTCTCGTACTCACCCGGCAAGACCTGTGTCAGCGATTGCTTGAGATCGGCCGCTTCCGCAGCCTTGATGTCAGCTTCGGTGATACTCGCGGCATAAGCCAATGCCGCACTGGTAAGCAGCGCCACGCCACCGAGCAATATGCCTTGGTAACCCAGCTTGCCGCGCAGTTCTTCAAGTTTCATCTCACGCCTCCTTCTTCACTGGCAGCGCAACGCCTTTACGGTCTCGTCCGTAGATGCGCGGTTTGACGTATTGATCGATGATCGGTGCGACCGTGTTCATGATCATGACGGCAAATGCCACCCCCTCCGGGTATCCACCCCATGTGCGAATGATCCAAGTCAACACGCCACACCCGAAACCGAATATGAATTGTCCTAAAGCGGTGTTGGGTGAAGTCACCGGGTCGGTGACGATAAAGAAAGCCCCTAGCATCAAACCACCGGAGAGCAGGTGATACATGGGCCCAGCGTAATGATTGCCATCGATAGCGTTGAACAGCAGTGCAGGCACGACCACGCCGAGCAACATGGCGAACGGTGCATGCCAGGTGATGATGCGGCGCACGATGAGAAACAGTCCGCCGATCAACAACAGCACGGCTGCCGTCTCGCCAAGACTGCCCGCGCGGCTGCCCCACAGCATATCCATCGGTTCGTAGTATCCGACCAGCGCCTGATCGAGGCCGACACCGCGCGTGAACTCGGTCTTCACATGGCCGAGCAGAGACGCGCTAGCCATGCCGTCTATCGGTTGACTCAAGAAGGTGATGCGCAAACTCTCCATCCAACTGGGCGCTTGTGCCGAACCCAGCGGCGCAGGCGCGACCCAGGTGGTCATCTCCAGTGGGAATGAGATCAGCAACATCACGCGTGCGGCCATCGCCGGGTTGAACACGTTCTGCCCCAGCCCGCCGAACACCTGCTTGCCGATGACGACGGCAAACAGACTGCCGAGCACCGCGATCCACCAGGGCGCGAACGGCGGCAACGATATCGCCAGCAGCCACGCAGTGAGAATGCCGGAACCATCCATCAACACGGGTCGCACCGCACGATCTTGCAGACGTACGACAAAGGCTTCGCCCACGATGGCCGCGATCAGCGAGACTGCCCACAGATTCACTGCGGGCCAACCGTACAACCAGAAACCGAACAAAGTGGCTGGGGTCAGCGCGAGAAGGACCGTGCCCATCACTGTGCCGATGGAGACGGAAGCGTGAGCGTGGGGTGAGTGTGTGATGCGGTTCATACGACCTCCGTTGCTGCCTTGGCTGCCGCTGCGGCACGCTCTCTGGCTTCTTTTGCGGCTTTACGTTTCGCCATCGCTTCGGCGCGTTCACGTTCGATACGCGCCATGCGCTCGTTGCGTGCGTCTGCCAGTTTCTTGGTGGCTTCCTGTTTCAGCTTGGCGCGCTCTTGCGCGGCCAGATCACCCTTGGCGTAGTTGAAGTAATGCACCAACGGAATGTTGGCTGGACACACATACGAGCATGAGCCGCAGGCGATGCAATCTTTCAACCCGAAGGCGACCGCGCTCGCAAGATCGGAAGCACGGATGCGCGAAGCCATCTCCAGCGGCAACAAGCCGACCGGACAGGCTCGCACACAAGTCGAACAACGGATGCACGGCGAAGGTTCGGCCTGACCGATCTCTTTCGAGGTCAGCGCCAACACGCCGCTCGTGCCTTTCACCACGGGCACATCGGTGTGGGTGAACTGCTGCCCCATCATCGGCCCGCCCAGCACCAGCCGCGCGGCAGGCTGTGTGTAACCGCCGGTATAGGCGATCAACTCCTCGACCGGCGTGCCGACGAGGACTTCCAGATTGCAAGGCTGTTTGATCGCACCGCCGCTGACGGTGGCGATGCGAGAGATCAACGGTTTGCCGTAACGGATCGCTTGCTGCACCGCAAAGGCGGTAGCGACGTTGTGCACGAGAACGCCGATGTCGGCGGGGCGTCCACCTGCGGGAATCTCTTTGCCCGTGAGAACTTGGATGATCTGTTTCTCAGAACCCATCGGGTACATGCTCGGCATCACCACAATTTTGACTGCGCTTTCTTTAGCGGCAGCCTGCATCGCAGCGATCGCTTCGGGTTTGTTGTCCTCGATACCGACCAACACTTCTTTGGCCGAGACGGCATAAGCGATGAGGCGAATGCCCTCGATGATCTCGCCTGCGCGTTCACGCATGATGTGATCATCGCAAGTCAGGTACGGTTCGCATTCGCCGCCGTTCATGATGAGTGTCTGCACACCGCTGTTGCGGCTGAGGTTGAGCTTCAATGCCGCAGGGAAAGTCGCGCCCCCCAGACCAACGATACCGGCCGCCCCAACTCGTGCGGCGATGTCTTCCGGTGTCAGGGCGAATGGATCATCGACCGCTTGCGTCGCGATCCATTTGTCTTCGCCGTCGCTTTCAAGCGTAATGGCAGGCACCTGCAAACCAGAGGGGTGCGGCGCCACATGATCGCCAAGTGCCGCGATGATGCCCGAAGTCGGCGCATGGATAGGTGCGGAGACAGCGCCTTGCGCGGCTGCGATGAGCTGGCCCTTCAGCACACGCTCTCCAACGCTCACCACCGGGGACGCTGGCGCACCGATGTGCTGCTGCAAAGAGATATAGAGACGTTTAGGCAAAGGTAAAGCACGGATAGGACGATCCGCCGACAAGTCTTTCTTGCCTTCGGGATGCACTCCACCACGCAGATCGAAGAGCTTCATGCTGTCGCTCCTTGCGCTAACGGTTTATGCCAATGCCAAGATTGCAAGGTCACCGGGATGGGTTGCAGTTTGATGGATTCGGTCGGGCACACTTCTTCACACTTGCCGCAGGCGGTGCAGGCCTCACGGAACACAGAATGTATCTGCTGTGCGGCTCCCATGATGGCGTCGGTGGGACATACCTTGAAACAGCGCGTACAACCGATGCATATCTCTTCTTTCACTTCGGCGATCATCGGCACACTGTCTTTCACATCGGACAGGTTCGCTTCTATCCCCAGCTTCAGAGATAAGGCCTGCACCACTGCGCGCCCACCCGGCGGACATAAAGTGATGGGCGCATTGCGATCGGCCAGTGCTTGTGCGGCACCGGCACAACCGGGGAAGCCGCACTGTCCGCATTGCGAACCGGGCAGGATGGCTTGTATCTCCGCTACCAGCGGATTGCCTTCCACTTCCAGGCGACGCGCGGAATAGCCGAGGAACAAGCCCATGGCCGAACCGAGGATAGTCAGACTGATGACAGCGGTGAACATGTCTCTCTCCTTAAACCAGACCGGCGAAACCCATGAAGGCCAGGGCCAGCAGACTTGCAGTGATGAAACCGATCGGCGCACCGGCGAACGCGGACGGCACTTGCGCCAATGCCAAGCGTTCACGTAAACCAGCGAACAGCACCATCACCAAAGTAAAGCCAGCGGCCGAGCCGAATCCATACAGCAGGCTTTCCGTAAAGGGCAGCTTCTCTTGCGTGGTCAATAGTGGAATACCCAACACCGCACAGTTAGTGGTGATGAGCGGCAGATAGATACCCAGCACCTGATACAGCGCCGGATTGGTCTTGCGTACCACCATCTCGGTGAATTGCACCACGACGGCGATGACGAGGATGTAAACCAGAATACGCAGGTACACCATGCCCAAGGGCACCAGCAACCAATGCTCCAGCATCCAGCAGGATGCCGAGGCCATGGTCATCACAAAGGTGGTAGCCAACCCCATGCTGATGGCGGTATCGGTTTTCTTGGAGATGCCCATGAACGGGCACAGCCCCAAGAACTTGACCAGTACCACGTTGTTCACCAACACGGTACTCAGCAGCAACAACAAATATTCGCTCATATCGACGTTCTCCTGCGCTCCTACTCGCAAGCCTCGTGCCAGAACGGATCAAAAAGATGAGACACGCACAGAATCAGGCATCAGATAGAGAAACGCACCAGACGTGTGCGCGCTATTTATTGTCGTTGTCAGGTCGCACACACGGCCGCTGTAGCAAACCCTACAAGCAGAAGGGTGTGTAGGGTTGTATGGGATATGACATTTTTACGGGCATGGATATTGCTGATTTATCTTCATCAATCATGAAACGGAGCTGTCATGGCCACGCAACCTGCACCAACCGATACGCCTGAAGAGCTCGGCAACGCTTTGCCATCGCACCTATTCCATCAGGCGGTCGCACAAGCCGCGCAGGCGATCTCCATCACCGACGAGCGCGCCAACATCCTGTACGCCAATTCCGCGTTCCAACGCATCACGGGCTACGAACAAAGCGAACTCATCGGGCAGAATCAATCTGCGCTCTCCTACCGTGTGACACCCAAGTTGGTGTACGAGACCTTGTGGGCGCAGATCAAGCGTCAACGCCCCTGGAACGGGCTGCTGGTGAACAAACGCAAAGATGGCAGTCGCTATCTGGCGGATGTCACCATCACCCCGGTGGTGAATGAACAAGGGATGACCACGCATTTTCTGGGCATGCAGCGTGATGTGACCGAAGTGCATCGGTTGGAGCGCCAAGTACAAAATCAAAAGACCTTGATCGAGTCGGTTGTGGATGCGGCGCAAGTCGCCATCGTGCTGCTGGATGACCAAGAGCGCGTCGTACTCGACAACCAGGAATACAAGAAGCTGGTGAGTGATCTGGGCAAGGAACCTGCCATCAAGATACTGACTGCACTCCGTTCTCAAATGGGCGCTGCATTCGCAAAAGCGCACGACAAACATCGCAACATCGCCGCGCGCGAAGTCTGCATCGAGCTTGCCAACAATCACACACGTTGGTTCTCTTGCGCAGTGTCATGGTTCGAAGAGCATGACGTCGGTGCCGATGCGTTCTACGAACCGCAACGCCGCCACTATCTACTGCTTACCATCCAAGACATCAGCCAGCTCAAGCAACAACAAGAGGCGCTGCGCATCAACGGATTACAAGCGCTCTTATCCGAGCAAGAACGCATCCAGGGATTGCGCGAGACGTTGGCGGGAGCGGTGTATCAACTGGAAGGTCCGCTCAACATGCTGAGTGCGGTCGCCCACATGATGGAACGGCGACTCTCCAACACACCGCCATCGGCACTGAGTGGTGGCAATGGTTTGCTTTCGGCGAGCGCGCTCGAAGAGGCGATACAAAAGAGTCGCGAAGCATTGGAGACGCTGCGCGCCTGTATCCCCGAGCAGATCAGCGAAGAGATGCAACCCGTCGACCTCAATGAAGTGATGGCTGATCTGTTGAAACTCACGACGAGCGACCTATTGGGAGCCGGTATCGTGGTGGATTGGACTCCTTCGCACGCGCCAGCCGTGATGACAGGCCACCCTGCGCAACTTGCCAATTTGTTCAAACAACTTCTCGCTAACGCCATCGAAGCGGTCAATCAAAAACGCGGGGGACGGCGCGACATCAAGATCACCTGCCTGCCCCATGAGGATTATTTCGAGATATTGATTGAAGACAGCGGCCCCGGCATCGCAGATGACATCCGCAACAAAGCCTTCCAACCTTTCTTCACGACCAAGGGAGCGGCACAGCAACATCTCGGCCTTGGACTCGCCATGGCACAGGAAGTGGTAAGCCAACACGGCGGCACCATCGACTTCGACCCTGCTTTCAACAACGGATGCCGAGTGCGCGTTCAGCTACCCAGTGCGAAAGGAGTGGCTCATGTCTAACGCGCGCGCGGAAGGATGGACAGAACACGAACTCGATCTGCTGCGCTCCGAACTGGAGACGCTGTATCTGGTGAGCAAGGTGTTGTCGCATTCACTCGATTTCAAACAGACACTGGATGGCGTATTGAATGCGCTGCACGAAGGCATGTCACTGGAGCGCGGCATGGTGAGCCTGATGGATGTCGCCAGCGGAGAGCTACAGGTGTCGCTCGTGTATGGAGTTTCCGACACGGTCACCGAAGAGGTGAGCTATCTGCCGGGCGAAGGTGTGGTGGGCAATATCCTGAAGAGCGGCAACAGCATCGTGGTGGAATGCATCATGGATGAGCCGCGCTTCTTGAGTCGCATGGGTATCTACAATCCGCAAGGCTCCTTTGTCGGCGTGCCCATCCGCATCGGCAAGAAAGTGGTCGGCGTGTTGGCCGCACAACCCGCACCCGGCATGAAAAAACTGCTCAAGGAATACCAGCGCTTCCTTGAGATGGTCGCCAACTTGATCGGGCAGAGCGTGCGTCTGTCGCACGAGGTCGCACAGGAAAAGATGGAGATCGTGGCAGAGCGCGATGTGTTGCGCCGCAGCGTGCGCAGCCAGTTCGGCTTCGACAACATCATCGGCCACACCCAGTCGATGAAGAAGATCTTCGAGCAAGTGCGCCTGGTGGCCAAGTGGAACACCAC
>JARCRR010000228.1 GCA_029850565.1 Gallionella sp.
GGACGGCTCCGGTGTCATTTTGCATCAGCACATGATGATCCAAAGTGCGCTGTGGTATCCCTTCGCCTTCCGCGAAAACGGATATTTCCTGCTGACTTTGAACCATATTTACGCGGACAAAGAGTGGCAGAAAGAGGAGATCGACTTCCTCGATTCGGTAAGCCAGTTGGTGACTGTCGCATTGGAGAAGATACGTTTGCTGGAAGAAAGCCAGAGTCTGGCATTTTACGACTCGCTCACCCGTCTACCCAACAGGTGGTTGTTGACCGACCGCCTGAAACATGGATTTGGCTCCGTTGCGCGCAGCGGGAAGCGAATGGCCGTGTTGTTCATCGACTTGGATAATTTCAAGACCATCAACGATACGCTCGGTCATAACGTCGGTGACATGCTGCTGCAACAGGTGGCACAACGACTGTTGTCTTGTGTGCGCGAAGTCGATACGGTGGCCCGTTTGGGCGGGGATGAGTTCGTGGTGGTGCTGGAAGAGTTGAGCGAGCAGGAGTTGGAGGCGGCAGAGCAGGCCGAACACGTGGGTGAAAAGATCCTTGTCGCGTTAAGGCAGCCGATCCATCTCGCATCGGATGTCCTGCGCACATCGGCCAGCATAGGAGCGGCGTTGCTCGGCAAACAAAACAGCGAGATCGATGTGCTGTTCAAGCAGGCCGATATCGCGATGTATCAAGCCAAGAAGGCGGGGCGTAACACCCTGCGTTTCTTCGATCCGCAGATGCAGGAAACGATCAGTGCGCGCGTGGCATTGGAGAATGAGATGCGCATTGCAATACAGCATGATCAGTTCCGCTTGTATTACCAGATACAGTTGGATAGTGCTCACCGTCCACTGGGGGTGGAGGGGCTGATCCGTTGGATACATCCCGAGCGAGGGGTGCTCCTTCCGGAGCAATTCATCGCGGTCTCCGAAGAGTCGGGGCAAATCATCCCCATCGGGCAATGGGTGATAGAGACGGCCTGCGCACAACTCAAGAAGTGGGAGAGCATGTCGACCACGCGCGATCTGGTATTGGCGGTGAATGTAAGTGCGAAGCAGTTCCGTCAGCCAGGCTTTGTGGCACAAGTGCAAGCTGCCGTGAGCAGACATGCGATCGCGCCGAAGCGGCTCAAGTTGGAACTGACCGAGAGTTTGCTGCTGGATAACATAGAAGACACCATCGTCAGTTTGAACGCGTTAAGGGCGATCGGCATCCAGCTTTCTCTGGATGATTTCGGCACGGGGTATTCATCCTTGCAGTACATCAGAAGATTGCCGCTGGATCAGATCAAGATCGACCAGTCGTTCGTGAGCGGACTGGGGGGAGACGAGTCGTCCAATGCGATCATTCGAACGATCATCGCGATGGCTCAAAGTTTTCATCTGGATGTCATTGCCGAAGGCGTGGAAACGGAACAGCAACTCCAACTGCTAACGCAGAACGGTTGCCGCACCTTCCAAGGCTATTTGTTCGGCAAGCCGATGCCGGTCGAGCAGTTTGAGGAATGGCTACGGCAGAACTAGCCGATACCTATGGCTATCGAGTGATGCCGGGAGACTGGCAGAACCTGTCAGGCCGCAACGATTTCCCAACTGATGCCCCCGCTGTTACATCTGAGCGCTTTGGCAGTACCGCTATCCCAATCTCCCAACACCCAGCGTTCGCAGGCGCGACCGTCCACTTGATGCAGATGTTTGGCGGGGCGATGCGTGTGGCCATGTATCAGGCGAGGGTAGCGGTGTTGGCGTAGCAGTTCGTTCACCGCTTCGATGTTCACATCCATGATGTCCATTGCTTTGACCCGTTTCGACTGCTCGCTCTGTGTGCGCAGTTGTTCGATCTGCGCTTTGCGTCGGGCGAGGGATTGCGCGAGGAAATTGCTGCGCCATTCTGTACTGCGCACCATGGTGCGGAACTGTTGATAGCTCGCGTCGTCGGTGCATAGTGCATCGCCGTGAGTGAGAAGTGTCGGCATGCCGTACAGGTCGAGCAGTGTCGGATCGGTCAGTAAGGTGGCACGGCAGGCGGCGGCGAGTTTCGCATCCATCAAGAAGTCGCGGTTGCCGTACATGATGAAGACGCGCGTTCCCTGCTTATCCAAACCGCGGAGTGCAGAGCAGATCGACAAATGGAACGCATCGTCAAGATCGTCGTCTCCTGCCCAGTATTCGAACAGGTCGCCCAGGATGTAGAGCGCCTCGGCTTTGGGTGCGATGTTGGAAATGAAATGGCGAAACAGTTGCGCGCTGAGCGGATGATCGGCGCTCAGGTGCAAGTCGGAAATAAACAAAGAGTGAGGCATGAAAGTAAAACAGCGCCGAAGTCCCAAAGGGACGCAATTTTCTATGTGGTAAACCGCATGAAAATGGTCGGCGCCGTTTTCGTTATTGCACCACTTCAGCTTTGGTGATGATGACGTCCTCTTTGGGTACGTCCTGGTGGAAGCCGCTGCTGCCTGTCTTCACTTTTCCGATGGCGTCGACCACTTCTTTACCTTCGACCACTTTGCCGAACACGCAGTAGCCCCAGCCGTCTTGTCCCGGATAGTCGAGGAAGCTGTTGTTCTTGGTGTTGATGAAGAACTGCGCAGTCGCAGAGTGCGGGTCGCCGGTACGCGCCATGGCGATGGTGTATTGCTCGTTCTTCAGGCCGTTCGCCGCTTCGTTCTTGATCGATGCATTGACTGCCTTCTGTTTCATGCCGGGCTCGAAGCCGCCGCCTTGGATCATGAAGTTAGGGATGACGCGGTGGAACACGACGTTGCTGTAGAAGCCAGCGTTCACGTAGTCCAAGAAGTTCTTGGTGGTGATCGGCGCTTTCTCGGCGTCGAGTTGCAGGGTGATGATGCCGTGGTTGGTGTGGAGCTTGACCATCTTGGTTTTTCCTTGAGTTGTAGAAGCGGCGTGTACGGGCAGGATGCAGAGTCCTGCCAACAATAATGAGAGAGCGATGCGGAACAGTTTCATTTGAACACCTTTAGAAATTCAAGATTTCGGGATGGAGCGCAAGGCGCACGGAACGGAGCAACGAGACATATCTTTTAGATAGGCGAGGTAGCGAGTACCGCGCAACGCCGCGATACGGCCGAAAGATGAATTTATGAAGGTGTTCATGCAGAACCTTCGTAAATGATTTGCCAGCGCCCGTCCCGCTTCATCCAGTATTGGCGCTTGAGCATGCGGTTGGAAAGATTGTTGCTCGAATAATCCTGTTCGAAATTGACCACGACCAACCCCTGTTGGCTAGGGTAGGGAAACACACTGAGCCTGGAGAGTTTCACCTTGATCCAGGTCTTGCCCGAATTCACTTTGCGTTTTTGCTGGGCGAAGTCGCTAAAGGCGGTATTGCCCGCAGAGAAATCGCGTGCGTAATGTGCAAGGTAGTTTTCTGTCTTGCGGCTTTCCCAGTCATTGCGCCATTGCTCGATGGAACTCAGGAGCGAAGAACGTTCGCTCGCGTCAGTCTCGTCGCTCCACTCCATATGGTTGGTGATGATGACGGGGGTGACGCCGACTTGCAGGTTCTTGCCCAAGTGGGTGAAGTCATTGTTGGACAACACGACGCAACCGTTGCTGGCGCGCGGCGGGCGGCTGTAGGTGTCGCTCGGTGTGCCGTGCAGCCAGATACCATGCCCGTTACGCCCCAGGCGCTTGTCCCACTCGTTGGGATAGCTCAGGGGATAAGCGCCTGGGCCATAGAAATCGGTGAGCTTGGCGGAGGGAATATGCTCATCGACGAAATACACGCCGAGCGGGGTTTTTTGATCGCCTTCAGAGACTTTGTCCGCGCCTTTCTTGCCGACGCTGATGTAGTAATCCGCGACATAACGCGGCTCGCCCTTCACGTTCTCGTACAGGTAAAGCGTCGACTTGCTGGTATCCACCACGACGGCATAACGCTGTTGAGCATCGAGTTGCCACAGATATTTCGGCACGGCGATGGGTTGCTGTTGCTGGGCCCGGTGCAGGCGCGCATTGGCTTCTTCGCGCAGGTCTTGCACGCGGTCGGCCGGTGCATTGGGCGCGTCACCGAAATTACTGATCGGTTTGGAGCGTGCCATCAACAGGTCGCCCCGGACCAACTGCGCCAATTTGAAATTGGGGTGAAGTTTAAGTAACGAATCCACTTCATTGAGCGCCACGTCCAGCCGGTTGTTGCCGACCGCCTGCAAACTCTTGGCCAGTGACTGTTCCATATCGCGGGAAGCAGGTTCGGCCATCGCGCAGGGTGCGAAGCAGAGGGCGGACAGCAATGCGGGAAGCGAGAGAAATCTCATGAGCGAATCACTTGCCTGTACGTTCTTCTACGATCTGCCAGTGACCATCGTTCTTTGCCCATACCAAGGTCTTGCCGGATGAGGTCTTCAGATGGCTGGCGCGGTAACTTTGCTTGAAGCTCACGCTGGCGTGACGATTATCCTGTTCATGGACTTTGGCATCGTGTACTTCGACTTCGATGGATTTGGGTTTCGCGATGCGCTCTTTGCGTTGCGCTTCCCAAGCGCCGCGGGCCATACCGTCCGGCGTATCGAAGTCCTTGGCGTAGAACGAAAGGTATTTCCCGCTGTTTTGTGAGGACCATGCGGCCGCCCACTCTCGTGTGGCTTTCAATACCTCGGCCTTGATGTCGGCGACAGGCTCGACTTTGGCGGGTGTCTTGGGTGCAACAGGCTCGGGAGTCGCCACCACCAACGGTTTGGAAGGCACAGCCGCTGGCGGCGCAGGGGCGATCGAAGCGACCACCACCGGGGCTGCCGCAACGGGGGCCGATGTTGTTGGGGCAGTGGCAACCTTGGTCGTGCGCGGTGTCTTGCTGAACAGATCGCGGATCAATGCCAGCTTGGTTTGCGTGCTGGTGTTGCTCTTGTCCAGTTGCAGTGCGCGGTCGTAAGCCTGGCTGGCCATCTTGGCGTAGATGTCGCCCAGATTCTCATGCGCGGTGGCATAACTGGGATGGGTGCGGATCGCCATCTCTAAAGCGACTTTGGCTTTTTCGTACTGGCCTTGGCCGGCGTACAGCACGGCGAGGTTGTTGTAGGGTTCCGGCAACTCGGGGTAGTCATCCGTAAGGTCGGTGAATATCTTGATGGCCTCGGCGGAGTCGCCTTGTTCATTGACGATCAGGCCTTTGAGGAAACGCGCTTGTGCGTCTTTGGGTTTGCCGGCGAGAAAGGTATTCACCTTTTCCAGTGCTTGGGAAGTCTCCCCTTGCTTGAACAGCTTGTTGGCATCTTGGATATCGTCCGCGTAGCCAGGCACAGCGAACGAAATCAACACACACACCAAAGCGCCCAGACCAAATTTATTGAACATATCCATCGTTTGTATTTTCTTGAGTATTTTTATGAAGGGGACAGCCCATCGACAGGGCGCGATTCTACCAAATAAAACGTGGACTTACACGGGATGCGGAATCGTCGAACTGGCCGTCAAGTCAAAGTGAGTTTCGGGTAAAATCCCGCTCCTTGATTTCAGAACTGAGCACTTACCCAAAATGAGTAGCAATACCTCCGTCGCATCGGCCCCTGCATCCAATTTCATCCGCACCATCATTGACGGCGACCTTGCCAGCGGCAAGCATAGTTCGATCCATACACGTTTCCCGCCCGAGCCGAACGGTTACTTGCACGTCGGTCATGCCAAATCCATCTGCCTCAACTTCGGTCTGGCCAAGGACTACAACGGCCTGTGCAACCTGCGCTTCGACGATACCAACCCGGAGAAGGAGAGCGAGGAATACGCGCTCTCCATCCAGGACGACGTGCGCTGGCTGGGTTTTCAGTGGAACGGCGAAGTACGCTGGGCCTCTGACTATTTCGATGCGCTGTACGACTTCGCGGTGGAACTCATCAACAAAGGCTTGGCCTATGTGGACGACCTCACGCCCGAGCAGATGCGCGAATACCGCGGCACGCTGACCCAGCCGGGCAAGAACAGTCCCAACCGCGACCGGGCTGTCGCGGAGAACCTCGACCTGTTCACGCGCATGAAGGCCGGCGAGTTCGCCGACGGCGCGATGGTGTTGCGTGCCAAGATCGACATGGCTTCGCCCAACATGAACCTGCGCGATCCGGCCATCTACCGCATCCGCCGCGCGCACCACATCCGCACCGGCGACAAGTGGTGCATCTATCCGATGTACGACTACACGCACTGCATCTCCGACGCGCTGGAAGGCATCACCCATTCCATC
>JARCRR010000229.1 GCA_029850565.1 Gallionella sp.
GCCGTAGAACTAGTCCACGGCTACGCTGGCCGGATGACGCGCAAGTTCACTTTCAACAACTTTGCTGTTCAGCTTAAGAAGGCACCATGGCACTAAGCGATACAGCGATGCCTAACCCCTCATTCCACCCGACCTTGTGCATAAAGCCGCGCAAGGCCGGTGAATTCAAACGCTAGCCATCGCATGAACACTGGTATGCCACGTCACGAGGTATGGCGAAAAATGTATCGTGAAAACCGCTACTGTCGGCACCTTAACCAGAATGAGTTAAACCAGCGCGTCCGAGACATAGTGATAAATATGCTTCGCTTAACGCCGGAGGTGAAGATAGGGCTTCCTCACTTGGAGCAGGCAGGAATGAAGGCGATGGAGATATGGACCCATGTGCTGGAGGAAATGGCGCTCCGTCACGGGCCATATCCGAACGGTTTTACACGAGACATTTTGCATTCCGAACCATTCCCCAATCTTGTTGGAGAACTCGGTACAAAGGCGGTCAGTGTTCTTGCATCACGAGGTTTGCGATCAGGCGAAGTATTTATCAAGTTCGGGAAAGCCGAGCATATGCGCTCTCTTGTCGAGAGAGGGGCTTTGCGCGTGCAATCTGCAAGCTACTACGCCACGCCAAGCCACAACGGCGCAATTAAAGATGACGAACTTTCCTTGCCTCTCTCCCTAGCATTGTCGCGTGATGACATCATCAAAGTCGTTCTCAATCCGCAAGACGTGCCGGACGGGCCAATTGAGCAACGCTTAGATGTCACCTACAACACTGGCACGGACTACTGGCTGTATTCCGTAAGCAGTGCCGTTGAGCCTCGGCTGTTTGTAGATTTTCAAGCTGACTCGTGTGTCATCATCAAGGACAGAGATCGTTTTCAGCGCCTTCTTGCGTTGCAAGGCGCAGCGAAGTTTCCAAATACCAGCCATCGCCACGGCGAAGCCGTCTACATCGATCCGCTTCGCCCTTCGACTGTGAAGATTGACGTTCCGATGTCAAAGCACTTCCGGTACGAGTATCAGTGCGAGTACCGTTTTGTATGGAGGCCAGTAAAGCCGATGGCCAATCTTTCATACGTAGACCTTGAACTCGGTAGTCTTGAAGGTATTGCTGAACTGGTTGTTCTCTAATGCCGAAGCGTTGGCTAATTCAAACGTTGACCGTCTGCTTTAGAAAATCTCGACTGACTGCAATGGGGCGGCAGCCGACCGACAAGGTGGAAAATATTTTCAAGGTCGGATGTCTCTAACGCCCTACATACCTGCCGTTGGTATATGTAGCGCCACAGGCAGTACAGGACGAGAAATAGGCTCTTCACCGACTATCGAGGACTGCCAAGCTGACTAATGCAGTCATAGACGTCGAGTTAGGCGGGGGCTGCATGTTTTTCGCACAAATTGCCTCGAATTAGTAAGGGGCTGGTTTGCTAAATTCAGCCCGATTCTGAAGTTGGTTTGCTAAAAACTGCCACAATATAAACTACAAACCCTATTACAGCAGGCTTTGCCGAGGCATATATATTCTTTCCCCTTGCCGCCGTCTGGATTTTCCACAACAATCCGCGACGGTTTTTTTTTTACACATAACGAGGGGAGCATCAAATGAATCGCAAAGAACTCATAGACGCACTGTCCACTAAAACAGGCAGCAGCAAGGCAGACGCGGATCGCACCATCGCTGCCATCATCGATATCGTTTCCGCCACGCTCAAGAAAGGTGACAACGTCGCCTTGGTTGGTTTCGGTACATTCGAAGTACGCAAGCGTGCTGCACGCAATGGTCGCAACCCGGCCACTGGCGCAGCCCTAAAGATAAAAGCAAGCAAGGCTCCTGCTTTCAAGGCGGGCGCTACACTGAAAGCCGCAGTGAACGGCGGTAAGAAGTAAGTTTTATCCGACACCGGTTCTCGCTGCTTCCACCTGAACTGAACCCATAAGCGATCCGAACGCCATGCACGGTGTAAACCGTGCATGGGAAGAGATTGTCAATTCAGGCGAGGAATAGAAGAACCGCCGTCAAACAAAAAAATAAAAAAAGGCGAGGGGACGCGCAATGCACTACACCGGGCAGGACATGCTGTGGCTGATCGGCAGCCTGTCGCGCATCTTCCGCATCCCGTTCGACCCGCAACTCATCCGCCAACAATTTCCGCCTCCCTATTCACGCACCTCCTTGCTCAATGCATTGCAAGCCTTGGACTTCAAGGTGGGCGAATGGCATCTTGACGATAAAACTCCCTCCGAACTGGCAAGCATCCCATTCCCGGCCGTCGCCTTCTTGTGCGACAGCGCTGCAACGCCGGAAACGAACTCTTCACCACAGAACACCGCTCCCGAATCGGAGCAGGGCGAGCCTGTACCTCAAGCAGAAGAACCGCCCAAGCTGATCGCCCCGGTACTGCTGATCAAAGCCGATGCCGAACGCGTACTGTTCTTCCGGGCCGGAGCCGAGCAACCGGAAACCGTCCCGCTCAATGAGTTCACTCGACTCTTCCGTACCGACATCCTGTTGATCGCCCGCAAGGAGAAGAGCCCGACCGATCTGGACGAAGCTTCCGCAGCCAGTAACCAGAAAGAACCCACCCCGTTCGGATTCAAATGGTTCATCCCTGAGCTGATGAAGCACAAACGCATCTGGCGTGATGTGCTCATCGCCTCGCTCGCTATCCAGCTCGTCGGTCTCGTCACGCCGCTATTCACCCAAGTCATCATCGACAAGGTGGTGGTGCACCAGACGCAGAGCACCCTCATCGCCATCGCCGTGGGCTTGGTCATGTTCATGCTGTTCAGCAGCGCCATGACATGGCTGCGCCAATATTTCGTGCTGCACACGGGTAATCGCATCGATGCGGTGTTGGGTAGTCATGTGTTCCGCCACATGCTGCATCTGCCCGTGCCTTACTTTGAGCAACGCCCGACGGGAACCTTGGTCGCCCGTCTGCACGGTGTAGAGACCGTGCGCGAATTCATCTCCGGTGCTGCGGTCTCACTGTTGCTCGACTTTCCGTTCCTGCTCATCTTCCTCGCCGTCATGTTCTGGTATAGCTGGCAATTGAGTCTCATCGCTTTGTTGCTGATGTCGCTCATCACCCTTGCCAGCTTGCTGGTGACTCCTGCCTTGCGTGACCGCCTCAACGAACAGTTCATGCTGGGGGCCAAGAACCAAGCCTTCGTCACTGAGTATGTCGCGGGGATGGAGACGGTGAAGTCACTTCAGATGGAACCCGTGCTGGTGCAGAAGTATGGCGACAACCTCGCGCAGTATCTCGCGGCTAGCTTTTCCACCAAGCAACTCTCCAATTCCTTCAACGTCGTGGTCAACGCACTAGAGCAAATCATGACGCTGTCCATCCTCGTGGTGGGCGCGTTGTTGGTGATGCAGAACGATGGCTTCACCATCGGCATGTTGGTCGCCTTCCAGATGTTCGCCTCGCGCATGACCCAACCCATGCTGCGTCTAGCCAGTCTGTGGCAGGAGTTCCAGCAAGCCAACATCGCGGTCAAACGACTGGGCGACCTGATGGACGTGCCGACCGAGCCGTACTCGCTCACCCCGGCGCGTGCGCAAGGCGGAGCAGGGGGTAGTGTCGAACTCAAAGATGTCAGCTTCCGCTATAGCGACAAACATCCCTATCTGTATCGCAACCTCAACCTCATGTTGAAGCCGGGCAAGCTCACCGTACTGATGGGACCCTCCGGTTGCGGCAAGAGCACACTGGCCAAGATGCTGCAAGGTTTCTACTGGCCAAGCGATGGCAGCATCCTGCTCGACGGCTACGACCTGCGCCATCTGGCCGCCAACGAGCTGCGTGCCAACTTCGGCGTCGTGCCGCAAGAGACACGCCTCTTCTCCGGCACCATCTACGACAACCTGCAACTCGCCAACCCGCATGCCGGATTCGAAGAGATCGTGCACGTATGCAAGATGGCCGAGATCCACCAAGTCATCGAGCAACTGCCGCAGGGCTATCAAACCCCGGTGGGAGAGAACGGCGTCGGACTATCGGGCGGACAAAAGCAACGTATCGCCATCGCCCGTGCCCTACTCAAACATCCGCGCGTACTCATCTTCGACGAAGCGGTGAGCAACCTCGACATGCAGACCGCCGAACACTTCGCCGCCACCATCAACAAACTCAAAGGCAAAGTCACCATGCTGTTCATCACGCACCAGCTACCCAAAGCTTTGCAGGTGGATGAGATATTGAATTTCGGGAAGCAGGAAGCGGGTGAGCCTGCCAATGCAACAGCGGCAGAAGCGGCAAGTGTCCAATAGTCGTTCTATGCGCACCGTACACACTCCCAGTCTGCGTCATCGTCTCGGTCAAGTGTGTCTCACACTCGCCTTGGTGGTGCTTGCTCAAGCAGCCACTGCGCTCACCCTGAAGGAAGCCGTCGAACTTGCCATGAGCAACGACCCGACCTTCCTTGCGGCGCAGGCCAATCTCAACGTCTCGCGCGAACGTGCCGAGCAAGCGGTGGCGGGGCTGTTCCCGCAAATCACCGCCAGTGCCAGCACCACCTCCAACCGGCGCAAGTACGCTTTGCAGAGCAATCCGCCACCCAGCAATACGCCAACAGAACGTTACAACAGTAACTCAGCGCAACTGAATCTCACTCAACCGCTATGGCGGCACAACAGCATCATCGCCATGACACAGGCCGACCTTGCCGTGAGCCAAGCCGACTTCCAATTGATCGCAGCGGCACAGGATCTGTTGATACGTCTGTCCCAATCTTGGTTCGACACCATGCAAGCGCGCGACAGCGTCATCGCAGCCAAAGCGCAAGTGAACGCCGCACAACAGCAACTGCAACTCTCGCAGAGCGGACACGACAAAGGCGTGCTGTCGTTGACCGAGTTGGAAGATGCACGTGCCAAACACGAGCAAGCCGTGGCGGAACACGCCATGGCGCAAAGCGACCTAGAGAT
The DNA here is from genome assembly GCA_029850565.1 of Gallionella sp. GTDB lineage: Bacteria > Pseudomonadota > Gammaproteobacteria > Burkholderiales > Gallionellaceae > Sideroxyarcus. The sequence continues at coordinate 4,934 of JARCRR010000229.1, forward strand.
CAAACTCGCCACGCTCGAACAGATCGTCGGCACTGTCACACATGCGCCACCCATCCTGTCCAATCAGATCGCATCCTCGGTCGTGGGGGATGTATCTCTTGAACAATGGTTGAAGCAAGCCGAGGAGGGTAACCCCTCCTTATTGGCCGCGCAGCGCGCAGTCGATGCCGCCAATGAAGAGATACGCAAGCAGCAAGCCGGGCATGAACCCACACTCGACCTTGTCGCCTCCTATGGCAACACGGCGCAGGCAGCCGGTATCTCTGGCGGGCAATTAGGGTTCGAATCGAGGCAAAGCACCATCGGCTTGCAACTCAACATGCCGCTGTATGCAGGCGGAGGGCAGAGCGCCAAAGTGCGTGAGGCTTTAGCCCTGCGCGACAAAGCCGCACAAGAACTCGAAGCCGCTCGACGCAATGCACGCCTCACTGCCAAACAAGCTTGGTTCACCTGGCGTGCCAGTGCGGTGCGTGAAGCTTCATCCAAACAATCGATGCAATCTGCTGGACTAGCGTTGAGTGGTGCGCAGTCCGCACGGTTGCGCGGAGTGAAAGCCGACCTCGACGTGTTGCAAGCCGAACAACAGCACGCCATCGCGTTGCGCGATTGGCGCAAGGCGCGTTACGACGCCATCGTCAGTCAACTCAAACTCAAGGCCGCTTGCGGACAACTCGCGAAAGAAGAACTCGTCGAGTTGGATAGATCGTTGTCGTACTGAAACTGAAGAAATCGAAAAACATTTCTCGATTGAAGACAAGGGTTGCTAACAGTCAGCTCGCTAAACAAGAAGATATATATGCCTTCACCAAGCTTGATTCCAATGCGGTTGGAGCAAAAAAATATAGATGGATATAGATAAGGTATAGGCCGAGATATAGGCCTTTGGGCATATTGTTCAAATGAGTATATTTCGGTACGTTCCGATGTCGCGCGAAGGGGGTGCTCCTGCTGCCTGACAAATAACAATAAGCAGTAAACATCAAAACGATTCGAGGGGAATCCATGGCGGCAGCCAAAAAAGCAACGCACAAGACACGCATCGTCGGCGTCGATCCACAAGACTTCAGTCCCAGCCTGCTGCGCGTACAGGAAAAACCGCCTGCACCGTTCGCGCGTGCCATGCTGCACACGCTACTCATACTATTGTTCGCACTCCTCCTGTGGGCGGCATTCGGCAAGCTAGATGTCGTGGCCACCGCCGAAGGCAAACTCATCCCGCAAACCTACGTCAAGATCGTGCAACCCTTCGAGCAAGGCCTCATCAGCGAGATATTGGTTGCCGAAGGTCA
>JARCRR010000230.1 GCA_029850565.1 Gallionella sp.
GCGTTCCGTCTGCCGAATGCTCCGTTCAGGCAAGATGGTTTCGCTCTGTGCAACGTTGCGCCGCACATTGCGAACTTCATCATCCGCCTGAATGGTTCCAGACATGGCGGCGAACCACTCAGCCGTGGCTGGATTGAGGAGGCGATAACAAATCTTGATTCGGCAATTCTCGACTACCGCATCGACGACGGCATCAGGATTCAGGTCTTTGGGGCAGTCGCGCAAGTCGCCAAGGCTCTGGTGCGCCAGCACTAAATGAACTCCCTTGTCTCGCGCTGCACCCAACCCTTCGAGCGCAGGGCGCGACAGGTGATACTTCACCTCATCAAGCACGATACAAACCGGGCGCAGGTTCCCCGCCAGCCGATTCCGACGTTCCGCCAGTTGGACAAGACGCACCAACAGAATGCGCTGAACGGTTTTGATAATGTCGTTGCGCATGCTTCCCACAAAGTAAACGCATCCGCCTTCCTGGATGATTTTCTCCAAATCAACACCGGATCCTTCTCCGGCATTGATCGAAGGCGTTTCTGCCATCTCACGCAAGCGCCCGGCGAATTTCTCTGCGCCTGTCGCGAGGTCTTGCAACACCTCACGGCGCGCGGCATAGGCCTGCGCAATATTCAAATATTGCTCGGCCATCAGCTTTGCGGTTATGCCCGCTTCGCGTCGGTCGGCAATAGTGTAGTAATCGCTGGAATCGCCCCTATCCGTCAGGGAGAAGCCCGCCTGAAACAACTCAAATGCCTCTTCTTCAGTTGCCCCAGCAAATGGGTCGAATTGCGCGCCGTGCGGGCGATTCAGATTCACAAAATGGAATGGTTTGCTGGTGCGCTGCGCAGCGGCATATAAGACATGGGGTGCCCATTCGTCATTCTTGGGGTCAAAGAAAAACACTGCCTCGCCCCGCTGCAAGAACTGTGCGGCCATTATCCCCAGAGACACACCTTTCCCGGCCCCGGTGGTTCCGGCGACTTGGATATGTGGTGCAGAAGTGCTGGAAGGAATATTGATGTAGATCGGCTTTTCATCTTCATCCAGCCCGAGGAAGATTCCCTTGTCGAGATCGATTTGCTCCAGCGGCTTGAATTCAAGCGCAGCAGCAGGCAAGAATTTGTGAATCTCGCGCACATCTGTTTTGTGGTTTCGCTCCAAGTGCGATTTCTTCTGGATCTTGGCCAGCGCACGATCCAGAAGAGGTGAGCCGTAGCGAAACCAAAGCAGCGCGCCCGCAATACCGCCGAACCATAGTTCGGCCCACCTTATCCCCTCATCCTTCGGAATCGGAAGCTGGAATTGCCCATCAGTCCCGTAAGCGAGAATCAGCCTAGTCGTGAAATGCAGCACAGGCGCAAATATTGACAAAGCAGAGGCAATCCAAAAAATGCGATGCAGCCGACTTTCTGGTTTCAAATTAAACGCGAAGACCAGAAACACCGAAAGCAAGCCAAGCCAGAGCACATAGCTCAATGCTGTTTGTTCAATTTGAAGCAGAGTCACCAAGAATTGATTTTCCATATACACCTCCAAGAATTGAGTACATACCGAACCCAATCTCAGAATGACACGTGTTTTTCAAACCTATTTTCATTGGCGGATAATTCGTGATTTTGCCATCTCAAAGTCGAAGCGCTAATTGGGAGCCGCGCCAATTTCGCTCTGGTGAGCAAAGCGAGACATGCAGCGAAATTGTGCGTGGGGCAAGGACAAAGGTACGGCGTAGCCGTGCCGTCTTGTCGCAGCCTCCAATAGATGCGCGCCCAAGCGCGCGTCTATTTGGACGGGGGAGCCGCCAAAGAAAATCCGCCCCAGCGGATTTAGGGCGCCCCAGCGACCGGTCTTTGAGTGGGGGGCGAAGCCCCGCATCCCCGACCAGCCTTTCGGTCGCGGGCAACCCCTTCCGCAGCAGTCGCGCAAGCGGCTGGAAAACATCCTCGTATCGCCATGCGATACGAGGATGTTTTCGATTGACGCGAACGCGTCAACCGAAGGCGGCAGCCGAGGCAAGCGCGGAATCACCGCGCGCAGTCCGCCCGCAGGGCGGAAGGGGTTGCCCGCGATCGGAGGGATGCGGGGATGCCGTGAGCAAAACGATGGAAGCACGCCACTAGGCGTGAGTGCCTGTCCGCCCCTAGGCGGCGTGGCGTAAGCCACGAAGGACACGTCCCATCGATTTGTGAATGCTTCTGACGTTAGCCTTGGAGATGCGGGGACGAGAAGCGAAGATGTAATTCCGCAACATCTTTCGCATGTCATCCCCGCTTCTCACGCAGAAAACAGAAGGTTTCTGCGTCAGGCGGCTGGCAAATATTGCGCGATTTCGGAGAAAGCGGACTCAACTCTTTCACGCAATAATTGCTCGTCCGCCGCTACAAGACGTTGATGCTTTTCGAGTGCTGCAATGACAATTTGCTGCGCTCGCGCTTTACGCTTTTCAAGTTGCTTGGCCTGCAAGATTTGTTGCTCAATCTGCTCACGTTTGTGCAGAAGAGTGGTAAGTTTTGTACTCATACTGGTTGCCTTTAAAGAGGGTTAAAAGTGACTGCATATGCCATCGAGTACAAATTCGCACAGTTCGGTACAACCTATTTGCACTCTTTGGGAGATATAGGCTTTTCGGCATATTCAAACCTATACCGCGCCGTGTTACCTTCTCGCCCCATGCAATCGTCCAACGAAGCCTTTTCTCGCTTCATCATTGACAATCAACTTACTGCGCAAGGATGGAGATAATGGCCTGGAACCCCAATTTCGACGGCTTTATAGAGCACTTACGTTCCTTGGAGTTGACAACCTTACACGAGGGAACAGTTCTCTATCGTGGATCATTTGAAGGCAGGCCAAATGAAGATTGGGCAAAACCGAGTCTTCGCGGCGTGAAGTATTTCACTCCTGATGTTGACTATGCGTGCAGGTATGCTCGGCGAAAATATGATGACTCATATATAAAACCTCCAGAAGGAACGAAAGGGCTTCTCTTCAGAGTGGAACTTAATTACACCTGTAAAGTGTTGGTATTTCCAGAGGTCGCGAAAGTTTATGCCCAGTTTGTACAGAATCCCAGACCTCAACTTGGAGAGCGTTTCGATTTATTTGGATTTGAGCGTAACGAACTAATGCCAATTATGCGCAAAGCTCAGGGAACCGATATTTCTGGCTACATAGTCCCGAGCGATCGAACTGAAGTTCTGCTTGACCTAAACAACACCAAAGTACAGGTATCTCTAATGGATACGTTTCAGGATTGAACGAGCGGCCAAGCATTCAATTCATGAAAGCAAAACCGATCGCGGTGTATCTGTTCTAGCTGAATCCTATCGCCGTTCACCGGCACAGATTTAACGTTCTCGAATGCCTTGGCTACACGCATTGCCAGCCCATCTGGGGTGAGGTAGTGAACCTCCCGCCATAACTTCTTGGAAATGCTTTGCAGGTGCGCGGAAATGATTTCTTCGTACCGCTTCGGGGTCTTTATGTGGCGTTCGATCTCGATGGCAACTCGCGCGCCTGCTGGTGACGTCGTAATCGCATCGGGGATTTTCTTGAGGCCTTGGCTGTGCAGTAACTTGCCAGGCGTCCAGTCAGTCCAGCCTGCTTCTTCCGCTGCAAGTCTTGCGCGCTGCGTTTCCAGGTGGTGAGGAATGTATGCGCTATTGGTGCGCCCAAGCTGGAAGTATGGCCGGTCGAATCGATCCATCAAGGCTAAGCCATGCGGGGTTATGCCGTACAAGTGCATTTTGCGCGAACCCACCATATGGCTCTCGCATTTCAGCGCGCCGTCTCGTACAAGGCTGGTCAGTGATCTTTCTGCTGCGCTGGGACTGGCGGCCATGACTTGGGCGGCAACTACGACACTGGTATAGACCTCGCCGCTCGCTAGGAAGCCCAAGATTGTGTCCTTCTTAGCCTGCGCTCTTGCTTGCCGCTCTTTGTAGGTCATTTTCGGAATTTCAGTTCGCATCTGTTGCCCCTTTCTGATCGATTGGACAAGTTCAACACGGCTTTCCCGAACCTATTACCTACGACATTGACTTATCCTATCCTGTGGGTATAGGATGCACCAATGGACACGCCTGAACACACCTTGGAGTGGCTGCTCGACTACGATGGAAGGCAGCACTATTTCGCCAGCGGCCACTTCCTGAAATTCGAGATCAGGCTGGTTGCGCAGTCAGACCAAGTGCCGCACGGCATCGCTTATTCCTTCACCTTTCATGACCCAGATGGAACGAGGCTGCTGGGTTTCGACAATGCGCACCCGGTGCCGCATGCTGGTGGGAAGTTTGTGAAGGCCAAGCCGGATGCCGATCACTGGCATAGAACGGTTAAGGATGAAGGCCGTCCGTATGCCTTCGTATCGGCGGCGCAGTTGGTGGATGATTTTTTTGCCGAGGTTGAAAAGCTGTGCGAAGCGCAAGGCATTTCGACCGAGGTGGTGGACGACAAGGAGACATGATTATGAAAATGAAAATCCAGTCTATGCAAGACCTGAAAAAGGAAATGCTGTCTGTCGCTCGTGGTGAGCGCAAGGCTCCTGCCGATGCTGCCCAAATTTCTTTTGAGTCTGTAGAGGCCGTGATTCGGTTGTTGACCCCTGAGAACCGTTTCCTACTCGCCACCATCGACCAGAAAAAGCCCACATCCGTGGCCGATCTGGCAAAGCTGGTACAGCGCGCGGAACCCAACGTCAGCCGCACATTAGGCAAGCTAGAAGCATTGGGCTTTGTGCGACTGCGTCAGGGCGCAGGCAAAGCCAAGATTCCAGAGGTCGCTATCCATCGCCTGACGGTAGATATGGACATCTGCGCACAGCAAGACAGGGTGGCGGTTGCTTAACTTATCTTATTCCGATTCCCCTGCTAACCATTCGTAGAAGGTTCCGGCGACCATGCCGGATTCCAGCTCTGTCGTGCAATAGGCCTTATAGGCGAATCCGTTAAAAACCTGAAGGTGCGCGGCAAAACGAAGTTTGATTTCCCGTTTCTGCACCTCGTCCATAGCCCCATAACGCTGTTTAGCATTTGCCAGCCGCTGCTTTTTCTCGGAGGCTCGTTGAATTTCTTCAGGATTTTCTGCGATGGCCGGTTTCGTTTGCGATGTGCGCCACGCCGTGAGCGTCTCCCAATCCTCGGCATTGGGCCCCTTGGCTGTGATTCGCTTTCTGACGGCCGACTTAAAGCCAGCAGGATTCCTCACCCCTTCTGTTTTGTGCTGCATCCAGTAGGATGCGGCAATCAGTTCCTCTAGGTTTCCTGCCAATTCGCCTTCCTGCCAGACCGGGGTTTGAATTTTGCAATTCATATCATCCACCACCCCACTAGCGGTGGTGGTGGTGGGAGTAGTCTCTGAAGAACTCTCTGGCGAAGTCTCTGTATTATGTTCTTCACTCTTTGGCGAACCAGAATCGTGCTTCTCATCAGTCTTGTTTGCCGAATCAGACTCACCTTGTTTGCCGCTATTGGGCAAACTGGTAGTATCGGTTTGCAGCGAGATCACAGCCTCCAAAATGGCTTGCTTGTTAAGCAGGTAATGCGGCTTGGCCGGAAGGCCGGCGCGCTTGTATTGGATGAGGCCTCGCTCGACTAATTTTTTTCGCGCCCCCTCAACTTCAGATTCGCTGAGTGCAGTCTCCTTCGCCCACTCTAGAGCTGTTTTCCAAATCCACCCCTCCTTATTCCATGCGCGCCCATCAGACCAGTACCAAAGCTGAGACAACATGATCCCAGCATTCACACTGCCTCCTATTTTTGCAAACGCTGGGAAAAATGCGACGGGTCTCTTTAGGAGTTGATCCAAAGTAAAGCGAATATCGTCGCCGTTCATTATTTTGCCCTCTTTGGGCGACCGACCCCATTCTTACGCCACCAATCATTAGGGCGCGTTGTTCCTAGCCTCCGAACATGGCATTCAGCCAATTCAGTGAATGATTCTGCATCAAGTCCGAACAATGCGAATGAAGAAGCTATCTCTTTTCTTCGGAGTCCCGACAAGACCTGGTCAAGCTTCGATTTTGAATGAATGTAACGCAGTGAAATAATTGGCCTAACAGCATCAAGAATTCGTTGTCGCGCTATTTCGCGTACTGCTGCTTCTTCAAGATCAACACCATGAGACCGGATCGCTGACAACGTGTTTTCAACATCCGCAACTTCGATAAAGTCTATAAGGGAGCTCATTTCGCCACCCCGGACTTTTCTGTTTTGCGACGAATCGATTCCGCCTTCGTGGGGCGGCCGATTCTACAAAACTTATCGGACATGGTTGAAGAGGATGTCCGTAGCTTGTCGATATACTCAAGCAGATCAACGGTTCTCACCATCGTCCTGCCTGCAAATTCTACAGTTGGAATTGGGAATTTATTGTCGCAAAGCTTGTTGTAGACAGTCTGTTTTGCCCAGCCGCACGCCGCCCCTGCCTCTACGGGGGTAATGAGAACACGGCTTTGCAGAAAAGCTAGATACAGGTTTGCTGCCGATGTCGGTTGCATCGGATGAATCTTGTTTAATTGTGTGAACATTTCGCACTCCTTGATGGAAGTGCGCGCGGCGCCGCGCGGAAAATTTTGCTTTTCGCATTTTTGTTTCGGCAAATTAAATTCGCAGAAAAGATAGCAACCGCCCGGCGCCGCAGGGGTTGGCAGTTAAGATTGATTCCGGATTAGAATCGCCGCCAAGAATTTCGGGCGGACTGGTTTGGGGAGCACGCAACTCGCGTTGAACTGAGTTGCAGCGTTGTTGATTTCTTGGGGTTCGAAACCCAAGCTCTTTCAGCTAAGAATGGCGAAATCCAGTAGCTTCAAGAGCGTTTTCACCCAGTCGTTGGGACGAGGTGTTGTGTAGTTAAACTCAGCCAACACAGCTGAGTTTAAACACATTGCCGATAGCGGCTCAGTGTTCTATGTTTACGGTCGCCATTGTATTTAACGACCAATCAATTTCAATGCGATTGTTAAAGCGGGACGTATCGTCGTAAATTCTCGCATTGATGTCAACAACTATTCGCAACTATTTTCTTGGAAAGTATCCTGCGACCTACCCCAATTTTTTCGCAAGCTTCTCAGCGTGCAGATGAGTATAGCGTTGTAGCATCTTCAAAGTTTTGTGACCGCTAATGCTGGCGATTTCCAACATCGTAAGATCACCGCGTTCTGACAATTTGGACAAAGCTTCATGCCGTAAATCGTGAAAGGTATAGTCGCTGATTTTTGCACGTCGCACAGCTGCGATGAAAGCATGGTAGATCGTCATACGTCCCATGTTGAATATTTTTCCGCCGTTGATTGGCACAGGCAAATTGTTTAAAACCGAAAGAGCCTGGCTGGTCAACGGCACAGCGCGATCATCCCCGTTCTTTGTCTGCCGCAATAGAGCCACGCTACGCTGCTTGTTAACATCTTTCCAATCCAGATTAAGAAGCTCGCCCTGACGCGCACCGAGCGCGATAGCAAGCTGGACACAGGGCCACAAGCTGCGATTGCGACTTGCACGGCACTCAGACTCTAGCCGCTTCCACTCTTCCTCTGTAAGGCGACGGTCGCGCCCTGTGCCGTCTTTGGGCATGCGAACTTTACGCACGGGATTGCCCCGAGGTAAATCTATGCCTTCTTCAATTTCGGCATAGCCAAAAAGACGGCTGAGCATATTCAACTCTTTTTTTACTGTGCTGCCCGATAGCGGCTTGCCTCGCCAAGTATCAGCCAGTCGATCATCTCTATACTGCGCTATGACTTTCTGATCGATAGCAGCTAAGCAATACTTCCCGAGCCGCTTCTTTAGGTGTGCGCATTGGAATTTGTATGCCTCTTTGCCGTCCTCGCGTTTTTTGTATTCGTGAGGGGCGTGCTCCTTAAGGAATTTGTCGATCAGATCGCCAAGGGTGGTTTGTTCTGCCTCGGTTCTATCGAAGTAAATCCCCTTGTCCATCTTCGACTCAATGTCCCGCGCCCACTTGATTGCCGCGTCTTCCGTTTCAAACGTTTTGGTTGCGACTGGAAAGCCCTTGCGCCGGATTTGAACGTGCCACTGGAAATTGCCTTTTTTGCGGATGGTTGCCATATCGCCTCACTGTGCCAAAAATGTGCCAAAAACTCATTTTTCAAACTAGCACAGCTTCGCAAAACCTATTTCTATTGGGTTTCAGTGGGCTTTAATTGCCCGGCTGGAAAGCGTGTGTGGGTTTATAGCCCACCGCGGGTTCGAATCCCGCCTTCTCCGCCAGTAAAAAACAACTAAGCCGCTAATTTATAGCGGCTTTTTTGTGTCTAGCATTTGGCGCAGTGCCGTAAAAATGTCATGGAATGACATAGCGTCGGCAGCTTTTCGGCAACATCTAAAATCAGAACATCCCGCCCAACTCTGTATGCGGATCATAGTTCGTGATGACGAGTTCTCCTCGCTCGGCACTCGCTCCATATCGGCTGCCAAGCGAGTACTCGATACCCACCGTCTCGATGTGCAGATCCTGGAACACGCGCCGAATCTCCGGATTTCTTGTCATCCAGCCTATGTGTTTGTACGATTCAAACGTGGATCGAAGGCATCACGCACCGCATCGGCAAACAAGTTGGCCGCCAACACCAATACCAACATGAAGCTGAATGCCGAAGCCAACGCCCACCACACCATCGGCTCACGCCCCATCTCCAAACGCGCGCCATTGATCATGGTGCCGAACGAGATCATCGAAGGATCGACACCCACGCCCACGTAGGACAACACTGCTTCGGCCAATACCAAACCGGAGAAATCCATCACCAGAGCGATAAGGATGATGTGCATCACGTTGGGCATGATGTGGCGCGTGAGAATGCGCATGGACGACACACCAAAGGATTGCGCCGCTTGGATGTATTCCATCTCGCGCAGCTTCAACGTCTCGCCGCGCAACAAACGGCACAACCCCGTCCAACTGGTCATACCGAGGATGAGGCACAAGAAAACCAGCCGTAGATCGGCGCGCGAGGCCGAAGTGGTGAACCATTCAGGATGGGTGTCGATGGTGACTTGCATCATCAACACCGCCGCCGCGATGAGCAATACGCTCGGGATGGAACTCAACACGGTGTAGACGTATTGGATGACATCATCCACCCAGCCACGGAAATAACCTGCCGCAACGCCCAAGAATAAAGCCAATGGCAAGGTCACCAATGTCGTCACCGTGCCGATGATGAGACCGGTGCGTATGCTCTTCAGCGAGAGGTACAACACATCCTGCCCCACCTTGTCGGT
>JARCRR010000231.1 GCA_029850565.1 Gallionella sp.
CGTGCATATTGAACATCGGGATCGGAATATCCAGCGCCTTGATCCAATCGCGGTCGAAGTTGCCTTGGAAAGCGATGTTGTGAACCGTCATCACGCTGCGCGCACGCGGCTGATCCATCATCTGCAGATAAGCTGGCGTCAGGCCTGTCTGCCAGTCGTTGCAATGCACCAGATCGGCCTGCCAATCGACTGGTGATGCGGAACTTCCCAACATCGCCGCCACCTTGGACAGCATGCCGAAACGCATCGGATTGTCCGGCCAATCCCCGCCGAGGTGATATTGATAAGGCCCTGCTACACGGCAGAAATAGTGAGGCGCATCCAACACAAAGACTGGCACGTTGGTGTTCGGCATCTTCGCGCTCAACAACTTGACTGATGGCTGTCCTTTGAACACCGGGAATGTAGCCACCGTCTTCTTCGAGGCCAGCGCATCCAACACTTGGACGTAACCCGGGATCAGCAAGCGAACATCCTGCCCCAACTCCTGCAAGGCAGCAGGCAGCGATGCACTCACATCCGCCAAACCACCTGTTTTGATGAGCGGATGTACTTCAGAGGTGGCAAATAGGACGCGCGTCATGATCTCTTAGCCAGTGATTTGTAATAGTTGATGAGGCCGTTGGTGGAGGCGTCATGTGAAGCGACAGTCTCGGAGCCGCGCAACTCGGGCTGGATGTGTGCGGCCAATTGCTTGCCCAGCTCGACGCCCCATTGGTCATAGGAGTTCAGATTCCAGATGATGCCTTGCACGAATATCTTGTGTTCGTACAACGCGACCAGCCTGCCCAAAGTGCGCGGCGTCAACTGATCGAACATGATGGAGTTGGTCGGCTTGTTACCCGCGAACACCTTGTGTGGCAGCAGTGTTTCGAGCGCCTCCGCATCCATGCAGGAGGCTTCCAACTCTACTCGTGCCTCGTCCGATGTCTTGCCCTTCATCAAAGCCTCAGCCTGTGCAAAGTAGTTCGACAACAAAGTGGCGTGATGATCAGCCAAAGGATAGTGACTACGTGCAGGTGCGATGAAATCGGCCGGAATCATTTGCGTGCCTTGATGGATGAGCTGGTAGTACGCATGTTGACCGTTGGTACCCGTGCCACCCCACAATACCGGCCCTGTCGCGTAGTCCACCGCATTGCCTTGGCGGTCGACGCTCTTGCCGTTGCTCTCCATGTCGGCTTGCTGAAAATACGCCATGAAATATTCGAGCGATTGGTCATAAGGCAGGATGGCGTAGCTCGCGGCATCGAAGAAATTGCGATACCACAGACCGATCAATGCCAATATCACAGGCATGTTCTGCTCCAGCGGCGCTTCACGGAAATGCACATCCATATCGTAACCGCCCATCAGCAGCTCTTCGAACTTATCCATGCCGACATACAAAGCGATAGACAAACCGATGGCAGACCACAGGGAATAGCGACCGCCGACCCAATCAGAGAACTCGAACATATTGGCAGGATCGATACCAAAGTCAGTCACCAACTTCGCATTCGTAGACAGAGCGACAAAATGTTTAGCGACTTGCTGCGGATCGTTCGCATGACTCAGGAACCACTCCTTCGCCGAGCGCGCGTTCATCAGCGTCTCCTGCGTCGTGAACGTCTTGGATGCGACGATGAACAGTGTGGTCTCGGGATCGAGCAAGGCGAGTTTGGTCGCAATGTCAGCCCCGTCTACATTCGACACAAAATGGGCACGCAACTTCGGGCTGGAATAGGGTTGCAGAGCCTGGCACACCATCAACGGCCCGAGGTAGGAACCGCCGATGCCGATGTTCACCACATCGGTAATGGGCTTGCCGGTATAACCGCGCCACACACCGTTACGCACACTGTTGGTGAATAGACGCATCTTCTCCAGGACATGGCGTATGCCCGTCAGAACATCGATCTTCTCCACTCTCACGGGCGGATGCTTGGTATCTGTCGCAGCACGCAATGCCGTGTGGAGCACTGCACGGTTCTCGGTGAAATTAATCTTCTCGCCAGCGAACATCTTGTCGCGCCACTCTTCCACCTTGGCTTGACGGGCCAATTCCATCAGCAGCGGCATCGTGTCCTGGGTGACCAGGTTCTTGGAATAGTCGAGCAACAGATCATCCAGGCGCAAAGAGAAATGATCGAACCGTTTTGGATCAGAGACGAATGCCTCCCGCAGTGAAAATTGCAGTAAGGATTGTCTGTGTTTGTGCAGGGCATGCCATGCCGAAGATTGAGTCAATTGAGACATATTCAGAACCTATCTAACCCTGCTTACATTTGTTTTGCTTACGCTACCCACACCAGCTCGAATCAGCGCATCCTTTCAAGCACGATGCCCGATAACGGAGGCAACGTCACCTCAATCGACTGCGCATGCCCATGGCTTGCGACATCGCTCGAGTACAGACCGTATCCGTTGCCCATGTTGGAGCCACCATAAAAATGCGAGTCACTGTTGAATATCTCACGGAACCCACCTTTGTTCGGCACGCCGATGCGATAGGCCTCGCGCGGAACGGGCGTGAAGTTCAGTGCCACGATGACATAAGAACCGTCCTGCGCCATTCTGCGGAAGATCAACAGAGACTGGTCTGCATTGTTGCAATCCACCCACTCAAAACCTTCGTGCGAGAAATCGAGTTGATGCAGTGCGGGCACATCGCGATACAAACGATTCACATCACGCACCATCGCCTTCACACCGCTATGCTCGTTGCGTCCGAGCAGATACCAATCAATCTCACCGCCGACTTTCCACTCTTGGCCTTGCGCGATCTCATTACCCATGAAATTGAGCTTCTTGCCGGGGTTGGTCATTTGATAGGTGAACAGCAAACGCAGGTTGGCGAACTTCTGCCATCCATCACCCGGCATCTTGTCGAGCAATGAATGTTTGCCGTGCACCACTTCGTCGTGCGAGAACGGCAACACGAAATTCTCGGTGTAACTATAGAGCTGCCCGAAGGTCAGCATGTTCTGGTGATAACGCCGGTGTACAGGATCATTCTCGATATACGACAAGGTATCGTTCATCCAACCCATGTTCCACTTCATCGAGAAACCGAGCCCGCCCAGATAAGTCGGGCGCGACACCATAGGCCACGAGGTGGATTCCTCAGCGATGGTCAAAGTGCCCGGAAAGTGCTGATGCGTCATCACATTCAATTCACGGAAGAAATCCACGGCTTCAAGGTTCTCGCGTCCGCCGTATTTGTTCGGCAGCCACTGACCTTCTTTGCGTGAATAGTCCAGATACAGCATTGATGCAACGGCATCCACCCGCACACCATCGATATGGAACTCGCTCAACCAGAAATGTGCGTTCGCCAGCAGGAAGTTACGCACCTCGTTGCGACCGTAGTTGAATATCAGCGTACCCCAATCCTGATGCTCTCCCAAACGCGGGTCTTCGTGCTCATACAATGCAGTACCGTCAAAGCGCGCCAATGCAAAAGCATCCTTGGGAAAATGCGCAGGCACCCAATCAAGTAGCACGCCGATACCCGCCGTGTGGCAGGCATCTACGAAGTAGCGAAAATCATCGGGCGTACCGAACCGGCTCGTGACACCGAAATATCCCGTGGTCTGATAACCCCACGATTCATCCAGCGGATGCTCGCTGATCGGCATCAACTCGATATGAGTGAAACCCATCTCCTGCACATACGGAACGAGACTCTCGGCCAGTTCGCGGAAATTATAAAAACGGCCATCCCAATGTTTACGCCAAGAGCCGGCATGGATCTCGTAGATATTCAGTGGCAGGTGCTGCCAATCCTGCACGGCACGCTGCTCCATCCACGCAGTATCGTTCCACTTGAATCCATCCAAGGTCGTCACGCGAGAAGCGGTGCCCGGACGCATCTCGAAACTGAATCCGTAAGGGTCGGTCTTGGTGATCAGCTCGCCAGTGTGGCGGTTGCGCAATTCGAATTTGTAGAACTCGCCCAGACCGATGTCCGGCACGAATATCTCCCACACACCGCTGCTACCCAACGAGCGCATCGGGTGCACACGACCGTCCCAACCGTTGAAATCGCCCACCACGCTGACACGCTCAGCGTTCGGTGCCCACACGGCGAAACGCACACCCCACACACCCTGCACCTCCATATGGTGTGCCCCCAGCATGCGATAGGCCTGCTCTAAGCGCCCCTGCGAGAACAGATGGAGATCAAATTCAGTGATGCTGGTATTGAAGGTGTAGGCATCGTGCATTTCCAGCACGTGGTTGAAGAAATTCATCTGCAACTTACAAGGGGAAGGTATCCGGCTCTTGCCACGCCAAGTGAAGAGACCCGCAGCGTCAACGCGCTCCATCGGTATCCACTTGGAACCATCGTGAACGGAAACATCGGTCGCGTAAGGTTGGAATACGCGCAAGACCCACTCAGACTTGCTTTGATGTAACCCTAGATACGAAAAAGGATCATGGTGTCGCGCTTCTAATACGGCGCGCTTGTTCTGGCTATCATTCGACATGTCATCGCTCCCTAGGCCGCAATATAGCCCTTTAAAGCAATTTGGACAACGTAAATGAAGGATTGCACTTGAAGGGAAATCTGGTGCGAAAGGAGAGACTCGAACTCTCACGCCTTACGGCGCTGGAACCTAAATCCAGTGCGTCTACCAATTCCGCCACTTTCGCATTTCAAAGTCAGGACGACTTCGAAGGGCGCGCATTATAACCGAGTGAAATCTAGTTGCTAGCGAAATCCACCACGTAGCGACCGCGCGACGTTGCACCGATAAGTGTGGCGCACGCTTGGGGAAGTTCGGAGAGCGTAATGCGATGAGCGATATTCTCAAGGCCAGTTATGCGCAGACCTGTCCCGAGCCCAGTCGAAGGATCGCTCGCCAAACGCAGCCACATCTGCTTGCGTAACGGCATCAACGTCGCGGCAGAATCCACACCCAGCAACTTGACCCCGCGCAAGATGAAAGGAAACACAGTGGTGTGCAATTCGATACCGCCCGCATTGCCGAAGCTGGCGATCACGCCGTTCTGCTGCATGCTGCGCGTCAGCCACGCCAGCGTCTCGCCGCCCACCGCATCCAGCGCACCGGCCCATTGCGCCTTTTCCAGCGGGCGCGTACCCATCGCC
>JARCRR010000232.1 GCA_029850565.1 Gallionella sp.
ACCGTTGAACTGGTGATGGCGCTGGAAGAAGAGTTCGGCGTTGAGATCCCTGACGAAGAAGCGGAAAAGATCACTACCGTGCAACTCGCACTGGATTACGTTAACGCGCACTCCAAGTAATCAAAGCCTTACCGTTCATAAACTTCAACATCGGAGTCCAGTTTGTCTAAGCGCAGAGTCGTAGTGACCGGTCTTGGTGCCATCACCCCAGTTGGGAACGATGTCGCCACAACATGGCAGAACATCGTGGCAGGTAAATCTGGTATCGGACGTATCACCCGTTTCGATCCGACACCATTTGCAAGCCAGATTGCGGGAGAGGTGAAGGACTTCGATGTCACTCAATTCATTCCTGCAAAAGACGCTAGACGCATGGATCGTTTCGTTCACCTCGGCTTGGCTGCGGGAATCGAAGCCTTCAAGGACTCCGGTATCGAAGTGAATGAACAGAATGCCGACCGCATCGGCGTTTGTATCAGTTCTGGCATCGGCGGCCTGCCGATGATCGAAGATACGCAGAACGATTACCTAGCCAGTGGTCCGCGCAAGATATCGCCGTTCTTCATCGCCGGTACGATCATCAATATGATCTCCGGCAATCTTTCGATCATCTATGGCTTGCGCGGCCCTAACTTTGCCGTGGTCTCCGCCTGTACCACGGGCACCCACAGCATCGGCGAAGCCATGCGCATGATTCAGTACGGTGATGCGGACGTGATGATCGCAGGTGGTTCGGAATCATCCGTTTGCCCATTGGCGATCGGAGGTTTTGCAGCATCTCGAGCTCTTTCTACCCGCAATGATGATCCAGCGACGGCTAGCCGTCCTTGGGACAAAGACCGTGATGGTTTTGTGCTGGGTGAAGGGGCGGGCGTTTTGGTTCTGGAAGAATACGAACACGCCAAGGCTCGCGGCGCAAAGATCTATGCCGAATTGGCCGGTTATGGCGCAAGTGCGGATGCTTACCACATCACAGCTCCCAACATGGATGGTCCAAAGCGCAGCATGTTGAATGCGTTGCGCGATGCAGGTCTTACTCCAGATCAAGTGCAGTACGTCAATGCCCACGGAACATCGACTCCTTTGGGCGATAAGAACGAAAGCGACGCCATCAAGGCAGCTTTCGGTGATAGCGCAAGCAAGATCGTGGTGAACTCTACCAAGTCGATGACGGGTCATTTGTTGGGCGGCGCGGGGGGTATCGAATCCCTGTTCTGCGTGCTGGCCATTCACAATCAAATCTCCCCACCAACCATCAACATCTTCGAACAGGATTCCGAGTGTGACTTGGATTACTGTGCAAATACTGCGCGTAGCATGAAGATCGATGTGGCTATGAATAACAACTTCGGTTTTGGTGGCACCAACGGAACGCTGGTATTCAGAAAAGTCTGACCCTTGGCCACGATGCTGGTCAATGGCAAAACTAGCGATTCGATCTCAGTTCAAGATCGGGGCTTTAACTACGGTGATGGCATCTTTCGGACCTTACTCATCCGGCAAGGCCAACCAGTTCAGTGGCAACGTCACTACCTTAAGCTACAGCATGACTGTGCGGCCATCAACCTTAGTTGTCCTCCTGCTGACACCCTCCTGAGCGATATAAACTCGTTAAACTCCACTTCAACGGACGGAGTGGTAAAGATCATCATTACCCGGGGTGTCGGGCCTAGGGGTTACGCGATCACGGACTCCCATAGCGCGACCAGAGTGGTCAGCATCAGCCAATTACCCTCCGTCGATAATTGCAACTACACCTCCGGCATCGCCTTACATTTGTGTCGTTTGAAGCTTGGACATCAACCGCTATTGGCTGGAATCAAGCACCTTAATCGTTTGGAGAACGTCCTCGCCGCAACCGAGTGCCTAGAAGCTGGAACGCCAGAAGGTTTGCTTGAGGATTTAGACGAGTTCGTAATCTCTGGAACACGCTCAAACTTGTTCCTCATTCGCGACGGAACACTTTACACTCCCGACCTGAGTCGATGCGGCGTTGCCGGTGTGCAACGTGATCGCGTGATGGATTGGGCTAAAAAGCATGGCGTGGCATGCAAAGTCACACAGATACGTAGCCCAGAATTACTGCTTGCGGACGAGATATTTATGGTCAATAGCGTGTTCGGCTTGTGGCCGATTGGCGAAATGGCTGGCTACAAACGTAGCAAACACCCGATTTCTTGGAAGATTCAGGAATGGCTGAACGATGAGAATCATTAAGAAGCTGCTCCTCATTATCCTCTTGGTTTCGGTAACGCTGCTGGGTACATCCGCCTATCTTTCGTTGGTGCCGAATCCATTGCCGCGCACACCTATCGAGTTCTCCTTGAAGCCGGGCAGTAGCCTGAAAAGTGCAGCCTCTCAGATGAGACAAGCCGGTGTGTTGGAAAACGACTCGATTTTTGTGCTACTTGCGCGGGTGCTGAACAAGGCGACGCAGATCAAATATGGGAACTATCAGCTTGAAAAAGAGGTTTCGTATTTTGAACTGCTGGATATCATCAGTTCAGGACGTACCGAACAAAGTCAGTTGACTATCGTCGAGGGGCAGACCTTTAAGGAATTGCGCTCGTTATTGAACGCACACACCGGGCTGCGTCATGACAGCGCCAGATTGTCCGAAACCGAGGTTTTGCAAAAGATAGGTGCATCAGAGACAGTTGCTGAAGGTCTGTTCTTTCCAGACACTTACAATTTCTCAAGTGGTAGCAGTGATCTAATAGTCTTGAAACGAGCCTACCAAACGATGCGGCGACACTTGCAAGTAAGTTGGGAAAAGCGTGATGCGGGACTGCCACTTGAGTCTCCCTACCAAGCGTTGATATTAGCCTCCATCGTTGAGAAAGAGACAGGGCAGGCAGCCGATCGTCCTATGATCGCTTCTGTATTTACCAATCGCCTGAGAATCAAGATGCGCCTACAGACTGATCCGACTGTCATCTACGGAATGGGTGAGAAGTTCGATGGCAATCTGCGCCGCCACGACCTGACGGCAGATACACCGTACAATACCTACACACGAAGTGGTCTGACTCCGACACCGATCGCATTGCCTGGCCTCGCTTCTATCCAAGCTGCCCTACACCCTGCACAGAGCAATGCACTGTATTTCGTAGCGAGGGGAGACGGAAGTTCTTATTTCTCAAGTACTTTGACTGAACACAACAACGCAGTGAATCGCTACCAAAAATGAGCAAAGCTAAATTCATCACCTTCGAAGGTGTAGACGGGGCAGGGAAGAGCACCCATTTGGAATGGTTCGCCAATGCGTTGCGTCAACGCGGGATCGATCTATTGGTGACGCGCGAGCCTGGAGGGACTCCCCTTGGAGAACAACTGCGCGAGATACTCCTCAATCAGTCTATGCATATCGAGACCGAAGCGATGTTGATGTTCGCCGCCCGTCGAGAACATGTGGAGCAAGTCATACGTCCAGCTTTACAGCGAGGAACTTGGGTCATCTCAGACCGATTCAGCGATGCAAGCTTTGCCTATCAAGGCGGGGGAAGAGGGGTATCACTGACGAAATTGGAGCAACTGGAGCAATGGGTGCACGGCGACCTTCAACCTGATCTGACTTTGTTGTTCGATATTCCTATCGAGGTGGCAAGGCAGCGTCTTTCCAATAATGTGAGCTTGGATCGTTTCGAGCAGGAAAAGGGGGAGTTCTTTGAGCGAGTACGTCAGGCTTACCTAGCCAGAGCGGCAAAATCGCCCCAACGCATCTCTGTTATTCGAGCCGAAAAGACTATGCATGAGGTTCAGCAAGAACTTGCAAATATTGTCTCATCGCTTTGAAATGAAAGAACTATATCCTTGGCAATATGAATCGTGGCAGTCCTTGCAGGGACTGCGTTCAAGGCTGCCGCATGCTTTACTGATTAGAGGTGCCCAAGGAATCGGCAAGCTTGATCTGGCACTTTGTTTCGCCCAATCGTTGCTGTGCGCTTCTCCCAAATCAGATGGAATGGCCTGCCAAGAGTGCAATTCTTGCCATTGGTTTGAGCAAAGCAGTCATCCCGATTTTCGCCTCATCCAACCTGATGCGATGACAGCAGCCGACGATGCCGAAGAGAAATCTGGCGGAAAAAAACCTTCACGCGAAATCTCAGTGGACCAGATTCGCGACCTCTCCAGCTTCGCCACTCTTTCAGCACATTGCGGTGGTTATCGCGTGGTGGTCGTCTATCCAGCAGAAACGATGAACAACAATGCGGCCAACTCTTTGCTTAAAACGCTTGAAGAGCCAACAGATAAGTTATTGTTCTTATTGATAACACATAAGCCGCAGCAATTGTTGCCAACCATCCTCAGCCGTTGCCTAGGATTCACGGTTAATACGCCCACGCGTGAAGTCGGAGCTGCTTGGCTTGCCCAGCATAGCATCAAAGATCCAGAGCATGCGTTGGCGCAGACTGGCTTTGCACCCCTGCAAGCTTTGAATTGGGCAGAATCAGGAGAGGGCGCTGAGGAAAGAAAGCTGCTGCTTTCTGCAATCCGCCAACCTTCCAAGATGGATGCTTTGACCCTAGCCGAGAGCCTTCTAAAAAGCCCACCTGTGCATGTCATCCACTGTCTACAACAATGGTGCCATGACTTGGCGAGTGCCAATCTGGCTGGCTCGGTCAGATATTTTCCTGAACAAATTGATGTTGTCACAAAGTTGGCTGACGGCGTCTCGCCAATTGCACTGATGAGATTCCAGAAAGAATTGCTGGAAGCACGCCGAGCCGCATTCCATCCGCTCAATCCTAAGCTGTTCTTGGAATCCTTGTTATTGTCCTACCGCCAACTCTTCGCAGCTTAGTATTCAAATGTTCATCGACTCACATTGCCACCTCAATTTTCCAGGGTTATCCGAGGATATAGACAACATCCTGGCCAACATGAGCACTAACGAGGTAACCCATGCGCTCTGTGTTTCGGTCGATTTGGCGAGCTTTCCGCAGGTTCTTGAGTTGGCCGTTCAGCATGACAATCTCTATGCCTCGGTGGGCGTACACCCTGATTACGAATTGGAATCGGAGCCGACCCAATCTGAATTGCTT
>JARCRR010000233.1 GCA_029850565.1 Gallionella sp.
GAGCGATTGCTCGAATTCTGGCTCGACATCATCGAGAAGACCGGCATCAAATTGAATTACAGCGAACGCATGGAGACCATCACCAAGACCGACAACGGCTTCATCGTGAAGACCTCCAAAGGTTCATATGAAACGCGCACTGTGTTGCTCGCCATCGGACGTCGCGGCACACCGCGCAAACTGGGCGTACCTGGGGAAGAACTGCCAAAAGTGGTGTACCGTCTCATCGATCCCGAGCAATACAAGAACATGCATGTCGTCGTGGTCGGTGGCGGCGATAGCGCACTGGAGGCAGCGATGGCAATTGCTGAACAGCCCGGCACGACCGTCACACTGTCCGCCCGTGGCGATTCATTCGGCACATCTTTCAGCATGGCCAAGCCTAAGAACCGCGACAAGCTACAAGCCATGTCCGATGCAGGAAGGATCACGATCTTCTTGAAGTCAGGCGTCAAACAGATCGGCACAGACACCATCCTCATGAAACACGGTGATCAAGAAGTCGAACTGCCGAATGACGGCGTCATCGTATGCGCGGGCGGTACCTTACCTACCCCGTTCCTCAAAGAGATCGGCGTACTGGTAGAGGCAAAGTTCGGTACGGCCTGAGAAAGTTTTAGCAATAAAAAAGGCCTGCATTTCTGCAGGCCTTTTTTATTGGTGCACCTGACACGATAAGTGTAGGCACTGGGAACAAATTGTAGCTCTCCTCTAGCTGTCTAATATTTCACCGAACAGTGCTCCGCAGGATGTCAGCAAAGGTTCAGCTTAAGCTGTCATAGCGCTGGAGTCTCTCTCAATAGACTAGCCTTCTATCTGGTATGGATATTGCTGAACTTTGGGCTCCATTAACTATTCACGACAAGGTGCCCCATGCTATTTGATGCTTACGAGAAAAAAGGTCTGCTGTTCAACATGAATTTCAAGGAAGCAGAGGGTAATTTCGCTTCCTATCGCGGTGATTTGGTGCTGGAGTTGGGTGAAGTCGGCGATGCGCACGGCCACCTCAAACCGCCCGTGTACACCATCAAGAACACCATCGTGCTGGCCGAGAGCGACAAGATCAAACTCTATGTCGGCAGTTTGGACGACCTCGCCCTGCTACCTAAAGTACTGGACTATTACAAAGCCGATTTCGCGGCAGATGTGCGTCTCATCCTGTTCGTGGTGAACATCAACAAGACATTGGTGATCGATCTCGACGGCCTCAGCATCGCCGCCATCGGCATGCAGGAAGGGCTGATCTGGAACGAGCTGATCGACATCGCGGCGCTGGATAAGGGTGATTTCAAAGGCCAGTCACCCACCCAAAAGATCGTCACCGTCCACAAAGCCCTATCCGACTTCAAGCCCAAGGGCGACAAGGTGTCGTTCACAGAAGCTCTGACCCGTACAGTCGAACTGAAGCGCGCCGGACGTGGCCCTGTGTAATTTGTCGCTGCCGATTGTTAGTTTCACGACAATCGGCGACACAACCGAGGAATGATCATGGCAAAGATTGGTTTGTTTTTTGCAAGCAGCACAGGCAACACACGGCGCATCGCCAAAATGATCAAGAAGCGCTACGACGATGACACCATGGCCGAGGCATTGAACGTCAACAAGGCTTCGCCAGAGTTGGTGGCCGGATATTCGCACCTCATCCTGGGTACTTCCACCTTGGGTGGCGGACAGTTACCCGGGCTTTCTACGGACTGCATGGGCGGCGGCTGGGAGGAATTCTTGCCGCAACTTAAAGAAGTGGACTTCAGCGGCAAGACGGTTGCCTTGTATGGCCTAGGCGATCAAGACAAATACCCGGAAGAGTTCGTCGATGCGATGGGCGAGATCTATCGATTCATCGTTGCACGCGGCGCAAAAGTGATTGGAACGTGGCCTGCCGATGACTACGACTTCATCTCCTCAAGAGCCTTGGTGAACGATGAGTTCGTTGGTCTTGTGCTCGATCAGGAGAACCAGAAAGGTCTGACCGACGAACGAGTGGAGAAGTGGTTGAAACAGATCGCACCCGATTTCGGATTGCCGACCTAATCGATCGCTGCGGCCAGTGCGTTGGCCAACGCGGTCACACCCTGCCAGTCCAGATCCAGCGCGCCCGTTGCCAAGGCGATGCTGATCCCCGCATCCCCCACCGTTCCCACGAACGCCACATCGCTGGCAATCGGACTCATGTATATCTCGCGCTCTGGGCTGACCCCGTCACGCACGGCGACCAATGCGAATGAGATGCTTGACGCTTCAGACGGTGTGAATCTCAGCTCGAAATCCGGCGCAAGCTGCAAACGTATCTGCTGACCGAGGACGCGGTGCTGGATACGACTGACCTCAAATGAATATGACTCAGACATTCACCAGCCCCTTCGTTTCTTTGAGCAGGCGCATGCAGTGGATGTTGGCCGCCAGCTCCAATGCAGTGAAATCATCTAGTGTCATCAATGCAGCGTCCGCCCCCGCATACAACAACAGGCGCACCAGCGGTGTCTTGCCAGTCGAGGCGCAATAGATCAGCGCGGTCGCACCATTCACATTTTGCGTATCGAGCGGCGCACCAGCCTTGATGAGTGCAGCGACACAGGCTTCGTTGTCTGAATAACACGCGAACCAAAGCGCACCGTTCCCGTCATCATTCATGGCGCATGTATCGGCACCACGGGTCAACAGCGCAGCAAGCGCTTCGATGTTGCCCAACCTAGCCGCATACATCAACGGAGTCGTGCCATTGACCGAGGCGACCTCGATATTCAGCTCATCCACATTGAATCCAGATTGGAGCAACCAACATTTCAATTCGCTGTCGTTCATGTTCGGGCCTTTCATTCATTCGTAAGCAGGCAATGTCGAGATGCGCGGATCATCCAGCGCCATACCGACTGCGTAGTGATAGATCACTTGAAAACTATCGTCTTTGATGCCCAGCACCTCATGCACCGCATCATCAAAGAAACATCCGATGCCGGTGCCGCGCCACCCGGCAGCTTCCGCTTCCAGCGTGATGACGTGTCCCAGCATGCCCGCCTCCCAATGTAAGTGACGATAAGCCACAGGATCTGCGGCGATGGGTTGGGCGAATTCCGCGACCATCATGAAAGTGACTGCACATTGTGTGGCAATGTCCTGATGGCAGGAGAGCGTGCGTGCGGTCTTGCCAGCACGCGCGGCGATCAGTTGATACAACGGCAATTCAGAATCAGCCGCTTGCCATATGAACGTCTCGCGAAATGCCGCACGCAACGACTCGTGCGTCGCGCCATTTCGCGGCAGCACATACACACCGGGCGCGACACCTTCCACACGATGCACCAACAGCACCGGATGCACACGCGCCGCAGTCGTCCACAGATCCCAAGCTGGCGAACCACCGGGCAACAAACTGGAGAGGATGCGCTTGAATACAGCCCTCGGCATCACCGACACGCCATCAAAAGCTTGAGCGCTGCGCCGCTTCAAGATGACTTGTGCTGCGCTGATGTCGTTCTCATCTTGCAGCCGTGTCGCCGCTGGAGGCTGTATTGGAGATACAGGGACAGCGCCGCGTGTCGCTACCGCGATTTCTTCAATGATCGGCCATTGATACAAAGGGCGCGCATCAAGCAGGCTTGGCTTGCCAGCCCACTCTTCCCAACTACACGGCACCCCATTCGCATCTGCCTCTAGCATGAGGATGACTTCGGCTTCTTCAGCCTCGACACCCTCGAAGTCAGCTATGCGCTCCAAACCTAAACATCGTGCCGTCGTCGCCGCATCCATACTCAACAAACGTGACTTCCAACCATGCAATGCCGCTGCATAACTCACAGCTGCCAGCACATGCCCCATATCAAGCTGGCAATATCGAAAGGCGCGTTCGCCGTACTTCCACGCTTCGCGCCAATGGATGGAACTGAAACCCAGCCACACACCGGTTGCCTGCGCATCATTTCCCCAAGCGCGGCGCTCCAAATAATGATGCTGGTTCTGGTAGTGATACAGACCATTTTCCAACCCATCCACCTTGGCCGCGATCAACCATGTCTCGGTCGGATGTAGATTCCCGGATGAAGGATGTGCGCGCAATGACCAGCGCGAACCTGAATATTCTTTCCATGCGGTCAGGCCGACGCACAAGCGCAACAGTGAACCGAGGTTTTGGATGTTCAGGGGTAAAGGTGCGCGCGGTGAGGTAAGCGCATCCCAGGTTATGCACGATACAGTGACCTCGCGCGGCAACACGATCTGCGCAGCGCCTTGCCAATCACGGAACGCTTTGGGTTGTGCTTCCCAATCCAGCGTGCCGGGGCCAGCGGCATAACGATCCAGCGCGTGTTTGCTCCGTGTGTGATAACTCAGCACGGTCGCCACACGGGGATCGCTCATAGTCAGCTCAATCCAGTCAACTCGTCAGTGAGACAACCGATGGGCTCGGCCAGCGTACCTTCCGCATCCATCTCGAAGCGCACCAGATAGATCTCTTCATTCGGCATCTCTTGCGCATGACCGACATTCACCACCACACCGCGTGTGCCTGCCGCTGCCAGCAAGGCATCCGGTGCCACACCGGGGATACTGCTCTCGCCCGTCTCTTCCAACGATTCGTTGTAGAGGTCTTGTGCCGCGAACACCATGTCGCCCATTTGAAATCTGCTCATTGCCTTAGCCCCCGATACTTGGAATCAATTTAGCCTCTGAGCGCAGGTCGCCTGCACGCCCCCAAACCGTGACCATCTCGACGAACCAGCGCGCATCGCGCGGATGCGGACAGAAAAGGTCGTACTCCGCGTAAAAACTATCGTCGCTATTGAAAGTCAGCATGCCGCACCTGTCATTGCGCGAGTTACGCCAGACGCCCTCGTAACCGGGCAACTGGTTGCCCGGGTCGATCACGCGGGTGAACTGCAAGTCGCTCAGCGCTATCTTCGGCGACACGCCACTCACACTGAAAGCGTCCGCCTCTTTTTGCAACACCTCCACGATATTCACAGCCAGCGCCTCAAGCGCTGTCGGCAACTGGCGCGGAGCGAGCACTACCATATGTCAGCAGGTGCCTTCAGTCTTTCCACCACTTTGCCCCCAAGCAAATGTTCGTCGAATATCTCGCTGACATCCGCCTTGGTGACGTTGCTGTACATCACACCTTCGGGATAGACCAGAACATTCGGCCCCATGCTGCAAGGACCGATGCAGCCGCTCGGAGTGACCATCACTTGAGCGAACGCCTGGCGCTGCTGCCATTGCTTCATGAACTCGTCCACCACTTCGGCGCAGCCCTTCTGCCCGCATGAACCGCGTGGATGTCCGGCAGGACGATTCTGGGAACAAACGAAAACGTGTCTCGCTGGTTTAGCCATATTTACGCACCCGCTGCCATGACAGAATGGCTATGGCATTGCTTAGGGCAAACACGTGCGCAGGAACCGCAGCCGATGCAATCCATCTCGTTGGCGAGTGTCATCACCATGCTGTTGTCTTCGTCCTCGTCGTAGTTCTCGTCGTCCTCGCTGCGCTCGACCAGCTCGAACACTTGGCGCGGACAGACCTTGTAGCAGCGACCGCAGCCGATACAGTTGGCCGCATTCAGTGCGGTGACGAAAGTGGGTTCGTAAGGCGTGCCGCCTCGGGTGGTTCCGGTGATGTTAGCCATGTGTCTTCCTCTATCTAAACTTGTGATTCTTTCTGAGCTGCTGCCAATCTCGCATTTGCGACAGCCCAAGCCTCGCAAGCGTCGTAGGTGGATTGCGCGATACCGGGTATCTGCTCGTAACCGGCTGGCAATTTGTCCTCCACCAGATCGTGCAACTGCGAAGCCCATTCGCTGGAGATGCGCTTGAGCTTCTTCACTTCCTTATCCAGCGCTTTCAATTCGTCTTCGGTCATTGCCCACTCCTTACAAGCCGGCCACTTCCGGGTATTTGCCGATAAGGCCAAGTGCGACTGACAACAGCTTGTCGCCTTCATCCTTCATCTTGGATAGGCTCTCGTAACCGTAGCGGTGCACGTCGCGCAGCGTGCGATCCATCACCACCAATTTACCCACGGTGATGATGGCGCGACCAAAACCTTCGTGCGTGATGTTGATGCTGGGCACGGCCATCAAGCCGCACTCTTTTTCGATGAGCGACGACACGGCGTTGTAGAACGCCTTGATGCGCGACAACATGATCTCGTCCGGATCCCCGATCACGGGAATGTTTCGGCGTTGTTCCTTGGTCACCACATAAGGTGCCAAGATGCGGTCGGCAGGCCAACCGTCGTAAGTGCCATAACTATCGATAGCGCGCATCTGCTTGACCATCTCCTTGATGAAGTCGGTGGACAACAGATCCTGATCTACTGCTTGATTCATGGTGTTTCTCCTTGTGATGAATTTCTTTGAACGACGAGGCGCGGTGTCCAATTCAACACGCGCGCCAAAATGAATCCCACTGCAAAACCGCTTCCCGCACCGAGGGCCGCACCAGCATCGCCCAGACCGAACGACGAGGCGATACCGGCTCCGATCAGTGCCATCACGCTGGGGAATAGGTACGCCAACATGCCCGCCTTGAGCAAATCACCTTCGCTCATATTCAGATGCAGCTCGTCACCGGCACGTACATTCGCGCCGCATTCCACCGCGATGGTCTTGCGATGACTGGAAAAGTATTTACCCAAACCAGACACGCCGCAGCTACTGCGCGAGGCGCATCCACCGCAACCCGATTGCGCTGTCGGTTCGACTTGCGCAATACCATCGGCCGTGGAAATGACTCGAACGGGCGCGGAGATCATTCCTGCCACTCCTCGTCTTCGGCGAACTTGCCGCTGCCGGATTGCTTCTTGATATGTTTCGCCAGCCACACAGGCGGCTCGTTAAGCAGGTTCTTTTGCAACCCCAGCAGCAATCCGTCGATCAGCGTTCCCTCATCCACGCGCATCGGCTGGATACTTTTCGCCAACAATTGTTGAATGGCGGAGGCGCCCACCGCGTTGCAGTACACCGCCGCACAATCGCCCAGCAGCTCGACCTTCGCTGCCAACTTGCCTTCGTGTCCGTCCATCGCAGTCTCGATGAATTCCGCCACGGCGACCAAGCGTGTCTCGCTCTCGCCCAATTCGTAGATGGCGAACGCTTCGGCCGCACCGAAGTGCTGGTTCACCGCGCGGCGATCACTGCTGGCAAACGCGATCTTCACTGTCATGGCGATCTCCTCAGTGGGTTGTACTAGGCGCAGGTGTCGCATGATTTTCTCCTGTCCGCTGAGCGTAGATAGAAACGTATGGCTCCGGCTCGTGATGCCCGTGCTCCACCATCATGTTCGCCAGATCGAAGAAGGCTTGGCGTGTGCCGCGATAGCCCACCCACAGACGCTGATAGCCGCCGATCAAGTCGTATTGCGGAAAGCCCGCGCGTAGCAGTGGCACGCCGAGACGGCGCGCAGTCTCCACCGCATGTGAATTGCTGATGACGAGTTGTGCGCCATTGCGTTTGGCGGCGATCTCCAGATCTTCCAGATCACCGATGCCAACCTGAGCCGCTGCCACTTCTTGCAAGATGTGGGCACGTGCCGGAGATACCGCAGCCACCACCTCACAACCCATCTCACTCACCATCCGTGACAAGCCATAAAGCAAGTCTGGATCAGCGGCGATAGCGATGCGCGCGAAACCCAGCATGAAGTGCGAATCCACCATCGCGTCCTGCAACTGTGCGCGCTGGCGCTCTATCTTCTCGGGTACGGGCTTACCGCTGATGTCTGCAAGTACGGCGACGAAAGCATCCACCGCATCCAGTCCCATCAAGCTATCGAAACGGAAATCGGGTACATTCGTTTGCGCTTTGAGAACATCTGCCGCCTCGAACAGTGAATTGCCCAGCACCAGGGTGGCGATGGATTCGCCCATGCTGGCTATGTCGTTGACCGGTGTGCCGCCGACCGTGAGCGGACTGCTCTCCATCTCGGTGAGATGACCATCGAGTGAATCGCCGATGTCGGGCAGCACCAATGGGCGTAAACCAAAAGCTTCGATGAGTTCTTTGATGTGTTCGACATCGCCGGGCGTGAGGAAGGAGCCAGCCAATACGTTGACCTGCTTCTTACGATTGCCGACGACGTTACTTTTCTCCGGCAACATCGTCTCCAACGTCGCCTTCACTGCCAGCGCGTATCCGCTTTCAAGGCAGCCGGTGAAGTCTGGCGTATTCACCGGCACCACCGGGATGTGCGCGAACTCGGGATGCGCGGTATAGAAATCTTTCACCAGCCGCTTGATGTCCGTGCCCTGCGTCTCGGAAAGCCCTGTGGTCGGCAGACCGATCAATGCCGGTTTGCTCTTTTCGCATACTGCGCGCAGCCCCTCGATCACGTTCTCGTCCGCGCTCATCACCGTTGACACCTGATCCATCGCCGTGGTCTGCAGGGGGATCGGCTCGCGGAAATGACGCACGAAGAACACCTTGCCGAACGCGGTGCAGCCCTGCGAACCGTGCAGCATCGGGATGGCTTTGTTGATGCCGAGGAAGGCGAGCGACGCACCGACCGGCTGGCTGGCTTTGAGCGGATTCACCGCGAGTGCTTTGTTGCGTTTCAATATCTCGGCCATGTCATGCCCCCAACTCGATGCCGGACACCGATGTCTTTGCCCACGGCGCCGGTTTGCGTACGCTCGGCCACACTGGGCTTTGTATCGTCAGCGCCAACTGGCGCGCGAGTTCGATCATGCCGCTGTAGCCTTCGTAGCCGAATTCACGTTCCTGGTTGATGTCGAGGAAAGGGATGCGTGCCTTGAGTGCGGTGTACATGTTGCGGCCGCCCGCGATGAGGATGTCGGCCTGATATTCCTTCACCACGCCGAGCAGTGCCTTGGGGCTGCCGTCGGTGATCATCTTGGTCTTGTCACCCATGATCTCGCGGATGCGCGCCTTGTCTTCTTCGGTGGATTTGCTGGTGCCGGTGGCGACGACTTCCATGCCGAGGTCTTGCAGCGCGGAGACGATGGACCACGACTTTACGCCGCCGGTATAGAGCAACACGCGCTTCCCGCGCAGCTTTTCGCGCCACGGATCGAGCGCCGCGTTGATCTTGGCTTCTTCGCGCGCGATGAGCACTTCGGTGCGCTCGGTGAGCGAAGGATCGTTGAGCAGTTTCGCAAATTCGCGGAACGCCATCGAGGTGTCGGTCACACCGTAGAAGCTGCCCTCGAAGTAAGGTGTCTTGTAGTCGGTTTCTAATTTGCGGGCGACGTTGAGCAGCGCTTTGGCACACACCACCATATTGGCTTCGGCGCGGTGCATGGTCTGCACATCGTGGAAGCGCGCATCACCGGACAAGGTACACAGGATGCGCAAACCGAGTTCGTCGAACAGCGGCAGCACGTTCCAGAACTCGCCCGCGATGTTGTATTCG
>JARCRR010000234.1 GCA_029850565.1 Gallionella sp.
CCGCCGTTATTGCCGAAAACAAACCGTATCAATTTGTCTCCGTCAAACATCTGGGCTATATCAAAGACGGTATAGAAGACACTGAAAGCCCGGAGATCAAAGCGTGGGCGCCTGCATTTGAAAACTACACGTTTACGGGAACCAACGGTGTCACAGAGATTCAGGTTGATCTCTCCGACATCGAGCCGAAACTTGAGGAATACATGAACACCGCCTGGCCCAAGGCCTTGGCAAAACTCAAAACGATTTGCGAACATTCTTGAGCGATGACCACCACAAAACATCGAATCTTTACGACGAGCTTCGCCAGCGTCTATCCCCTTTATGTCGCCAAGGCGGAAAAGAAAGGACGCAAAAAATCCGAAGTGGATGCGATTATTTGCTGGCTGACCGGCTACAGTCAGCACGAGTTAGAAGCGCAGTTAAAAAAACAAACGGACTTTGCTTCCTTCTTCAGTGAAGCGCCCAAGTTGCATCCTTCAAGAGTTCTGATAAAAGGTGTGATTTGTGGCGTGCGAATAGAGGACATTGAAGAACCGACGATGCGAGAAATACGCTACCTCGACAAATTGGTCGATGAATTGGCGAAGGGGAAAGCGATGGAAAAGATTTTGAGAGCTTAACGATCAAGTGGGGCTGACATCAAGTGCGACGATTCTCGCAACAGCATTGAAAGGGAATAATCATGAGCTCAAACGACCAAACCGATCCCAAACTCGATCTCTTCTTCGAACGCATCGTGGAAGTGCCGAAAGAACTCATCTGGAAGGCGTGGACGACACCCGCGCATCTCATGCCATGGTTCTGTCCGCTACCGTGGAAGACGATTCATTGTGAGATCGACCTGCGTCCCGGTGGGCGCTTCCACACGGTGATGCAGTCGCCCGAAGGCCAGCGATTTTCCAACGAGGGTTGCTACCTCGAAGTGATCGAGAACGAACGCCTGACGTGGACGAATGCGTTGCTACCCGGTTTTCGCCCCGTTGCGGCTATCGCACAGCCCGAATCAACTGTCGATTTCAAATTCAGCGCCACTATCCAACTAGAATCCCACGGCAAGGGAACGCGCTACACCGCCATCGCGCGTCATGCCGACGAGGCAGGCCGCAATCAACACGCGGCGATGGGCTTTGAACAAGGCTGGGGCGCGGCGATCGACCAACTCGTCGCTTACGCCAAAAAGATGTGAGGCTGCCATGAAATCCGCATCCACAACGCCCGCCAACATAGACGAATACATCGCCACCTTCCCGCACGAGGTTCAAGCGATACTCCAAAAATTGCGGCAGACGATATGCAAGGCCGCCCCCGATGCGACGGAAAAGATCAGCTACCAGATGCCAACCTTCTATCTGAACGGCAACCTCGTACATTTCGCGGCGTACAAGAACCACATCGGCTTTTATCCCGCACCAAGCGGCATCGTCGCCTTCCAAGATGAATTGAAGAAATACAAGACCTCGAAGGGCGCGATCCAATTCCCCATCGACGCACCGATACCGCAGGCACTAGTGAAGAAGATCGTCGAGTTCCGCGTCAAAGAGAACTCAAAGTAACCAACTCAGCAGACAGAAATCATCATGCCAAAATCGACAGCGACCTATTGGAACACCCTCAACGTCACAAACCAGTCGCGGTGGATGCCCATCAAAGGTATGGAGACGATGGCGGAGGAACTGACCTTGAGTATCGACCCAGACACGGGTGAATACACTCGACTCACGCGTTTCCTACCCGGTGCGGACACCACGCCGTTCGGCGGCAAATCACATGCTTACCCAGAAGAGATATTCATCGTGAGTGGTCGTTTGTATGATGCGGCGTTCGGTCTATGGCTAGAGGCGGGACACTATGCAAGCAGACCACCCGGTGAGCGACACGGCCCGTTCAAGACCGAAACGGGCTGTGTTGTTCTTGAAGTCTCTTTTCCCAACCGCATCGCATAATTCGATGAAGCTCGAAGACCTCCCCAACATCGGCAAATCCATCGCGAGTGATCTGCGCTCGCTCGGCATCCACTCGCCGACCGAGCTCGCCACGCGCGATCCGCTAAAGACCTATCTGGCTCTGTCGGATAACATGGGTAAACGCCACGACCCCTGCGTGCTGTACACGCTGCTGGCAGCTCGGCATTTTCTGGAGAGCGGAGAATCCATCCCGTGGTGGAAGTTCACCGAACAAGGCAAGCAATTACTTGCCGCACAAACCAAGATTAGTATCCGATCAGGAGATTGAAACGATCATGTTCAGCAAATCCACTTTCAGCTTTCTCGACGAACTGGCCGCGAACAACAACAAGCAATGGTTCGAGGCCAACAAATCACGGTACGAATCGCTGGTGCGCGAACCCGCATTCGACTTCATCGAGGCAATGCAACCCGCACTGAAGACCTTCGCCCCGCACTTCCGTGCCGAGCCCAAGAAGGTCGGCGGTTCGTTGATGCGCGTGTTCCGCGACACGCGTTTCTCGCGCGACAAGACACCGTACAAGACCAACATCGGCATCCAGTTCCGCCATGCGCTGGGCAAGGATGTGCATGCGCCCGGCTTTTACCTGCACATCGCCACAGACGAATGCTTCCTCGGCGCAGGTAGCTGGCATCCCGAAACCGACCAGCTTGCAAAATATCGCGACCTAATCGCGCAGAAACCGGAGAAATGGTTCGCCGTGCGTGATGACAAAAAGTTCACAGCACAATGGGAACTGTGGGGCGACAGCCTGACCCGCCCGCCGCGCGGCTACGACATCAAGCATCCCGCTATCGAGGACATCAAACGCAAAGACTTCGTCGCTCTGACACCGTTGACCCCAAAACAAGTCACCGGACCAGGACTGGTTGAACTGGCAGAACAACGCTTCACTGAGACACGCCCCTTCATGAAGTTCTTGTGCGAGGCGCTGGAGGTACCGTATTAACTTCGGCTTGCATTCAGTACGATAGCCGCACAGAATCCGAGGCGCGGCATCCGCACTACTGCTCGCTTTCAACCACACAAGGAGAACGATCATGGCCAAAGGACAACAACGCAAAACCAAAGAAGCAAAGAAACCGAAGAAGAAACCGACACCTGCCATCTGAGCGGAAACCAAGGCTGTTGGCGACTCGTTGACAGCCTTTGATTCCACATACTCTGATGCCGTCGAAAGCTATTTCCATGGTTTTCAAACGAACGTTCCAAGTCATCCTCTTTTCCCTGTGCGCCCTCATGCTTGAGAGTGCCGGTGCAGAAGAAAAAACAGCGACAAAATCCAAGAGTATGTTCAACCAGAAAACGCTCAGCTTTGAACGACAACTGATCGTCTTCGAAGGCGTCGACTGTGCGTATTGCCGCAAATTCAAAGCAGACGTGCTGGACGGTTGGAAATCGCCGGTGGCGATAACCCGCACGCTGGACTTCAATGCGCCGCAGGGTTGGTCGCTCGAAAAAACCGTGTTTGCGACACCCACCATCGTGCTGTTCGAAAAAGGCAAAGAGGTGTCTCGCTATACAGGCTACAACGGAGAGAAGGCGCGCTTCTGGGAATGGCTGGGCTATCAACTACTGTCGCCGACACAACAAAAGATCGCCTTCGAACAAGGTACCGAGCGCGCCTTCACCGGCTCTAATCTGGATGAGAAACGTCCCGGCACTTTCGTTGACCCGATCACGGGCGCAGCCTTGTTCCGCAGCGACAGCAAGTTTGAAAGCGGCACTGGCTGGCCTAGTTTCTTCACCCCACTACCGGGCTCTGTCACGATGCACGAGGACATCAGCCACGGCATGAAGCGAGTCGAAGTGCGCAGTGCCAGCTCAGGCATCCACCTCGGCCATGTCTTTGACGATGGCCCCGCTCCGACTTACAAGCGTTATTGCATCAACGGTAACGTATTGAAGTTCGTACCAGACATGCCTCAACTTAAATCGCCATCCAAATAAAGCCACCGCTCGTCTTCGCGAGCGAAGCGACTGACCTCATGCAGACGATGCGCACGGCCATTCACCTTGTAGCGCGCGACGAATTCGACAATAGCATGGTCGCTGTCCTGCCGCTCATGACGTTTCACATCCAGACCGATCCACTTGGTCTGCGCATCCTCTGCCAAGCTCAATGAGGCCGGGCGCGTGGTCGGATGCCATGTCGCCAACAAATAATCTTCACGTTGCAATGTGTAGGCGGTATAGCGGGAACGCATGAGCGCTTCGGCAGTGGGGGCCGGTTCGTTACCCTCAATGTAACGAGAACAACATGCAACGTAGGGCTTGTTGCTACCGCAAGGGCAGAGAGCGGAATTAGGTTTCATGGTTATTTCACAAGTGTTCCCCCTCCCTCAATCCCTCCCCCAATGGGAGAGGGAAGCAAAGCCCTTCTCCCTCCGGGGGAAGGGTTGGGAAGGGGGAGGTGTTATTGCTGCCACAGCGGCGGTTCTTCCATCAGCGCGATCTGCTCACGCAATTCGAGGATGCGGTTCTGCCAATAGATCTGCGTGTTGAACCACGGAAAGGCTTGCTTAAAGGCGATGTCGTCCCAGCGCCGCGCGAGCCAGGCGGAATAGTGGATGAGGCGCAATGTGCGCAGCGCTTCGATGAGGTGCAGTTCGCGCGCATCGAACTCGTAGAAATCTTCGTAGCCTGCCAGCACGTCGCCCATCTGGCGCACGCGGTCTTCGCGTTCGCCCGAGAGCAACATCCACAAGTCCTGCACCGCAGGCCCCATGCGGCTGTCGTCGAAATCGACGAAGTGCGGGCCGTCGTCCGTCCACAGCACGTTGCCCGCGTGGCAGTCGCCATGCAGACGCAACCGCTTCACATCGCCCGCCCTATCGAAACAGTGGTGCACGCCATCCAATGCCTGTTGCACCACACTGCGATACGCCGCGTCGATATCGGCCGGGATAAATCCGTTCGCCAATAAGAAATCACGCGGCTCGATGCCGAAGGTGTCGATACTCAGTGTGGGACGATGCTGGAAATCTTTGATGGCACCCACGGCATGGATGCGCCCGAGGAAGCGACCCAGCCATTCCAGCGTGTCGCGGTCTTCCAGTTCGGGGGCTCGGCCGCCATGTTTGGCAAACACCGAGAAGCGGAAACCATCGAAGTGATGCAGCGTCTTGCCATCTATCGTCGAAGCTGGGACGACGGGAATCTCGCGCTCGACCAACTCCTGCACGAAGGCATGCTCTTCCAGAATGGCTGCATCGCTCCAACGTGAAGGGCGATAGAACTTGGCGACCAGTGGGCCACCTTCATCCATGCCGACCTGGTATACGCGATTCTCGTAGCTGTTAAGGGCAAGCAAGCGGCCATCGCAACGCAAGCCGATGCTCTCCAGCGCGTTGAGTACGCAGTCGGGGGTGAGGTCGGCGTAGTTGGGTGTGGTCATGTCCAACACCCTACTTCATTTCTTGCGACGCTGCACTTCTGAGAGACCGAGAGCATCCCACCCGTCATATCCCAACTTACGCATCGTCTCGATGTTCTTTTCAAAGATGGTCTCTGCTTCGGGGAAAGAGGCGACGGCTTCGTCGATGCTCTCTTCGCGCAAGATGTGTAAGGTCGGGTACGGCGAACGATTGGTGAAGTTGGTGATGTCGTCCAACTCGGTCTCGGCGAACTGATACTGAGGATGCATGCTGGCGACTTGCAATTCTCCTGCGAGATCGACCTCTTCCAATGCCTCGTCAACGACTTCAAGGAAATCGTTGTAGTCGAGGAAGTCGGTCAGCACATGCGGATGGATGAGCAGAATGGTGTCGATCTTGTCGCGGCTGGCCTCAGCCAACACTTCGAACTCTTTCATCACATCGGCCAGCAATTCTTCCGGCGTTTGCGCGGCACTCACCACGTAACGTATCTGCCCCTTGACGTGCACGCCCTTGGCGAAAGGGCACAGGTTAAGACCGATGACCGCCTTCTCCAGCCACAGTTTGGTGGCGGCGATGGCTTCTTCGTTGCTTACAGTTGTAGTCATTTTGAAAGCTCCATCAATCCGTGAAATCCGTCATTCCGGCGTAGGCCGGAATGACGGCTTAACTTTCTAACCTTGCTATTTAGCGACCACGCCCGCCGGAACGATGTTGCGCGCCAGATGGCACTGGACCGCGACCCGCACCTGCTGGCTTGGGCGCACCCGCACGCGGCGCACCACGGCCTGCCCCACCGGCACGCGGAGCGGATTGGCCACGACCTTGGCCTTGACCACGTCCGCCGCCACCCTGGCCACGGTTGGAGCCGTTCAAGATCGGTTCGGCTTTGATGCGCGGATCGACGTCGAATCCCGGCACATTCACCACAGGGATGTCGCGCTTGATCAAACGCTCGATGTCGTTCAACAGTTTCTTTTCGTCAACGCACACGAGTGAACTGGCTTCACCAGAACTA
This sequence comes from Gallionella sp., assembly GCA_029850565.1. Classification (GTDB taxonomy): domain Bacteria; phylum Pseudomonadota; class Gammaproteobacteria; order Burkholderiales; family Gallionellaceae; genus Sideroxyarcus. Next base: position 6,364 of record JARCRR010000234.1, read on the forward strand.
CCGGCACGACCGGTACGGCCGATGCGGTGCACATAATCTTCCGCCACGTTAGGCAACTCGAAGTTCACCACGTGCGGCAGTTCGCTGATGTCGATACCGCGCGCGGCGATGTCGGTCGCCACCAGCACTTGCAACTTGGCCGTCTTGAACTCAGCCAGCGCACGGGTGCGCGCCGCTTGGCTCTTGTTGCCGTGGATCGCCATCGCAGGGATATCGTTCTTGTTCAAATGGTCGGCGAGGTTATTCGCACCGTGCTTGGTGCGCGTGAACACCAACACTTGGAACCAGTTGTTCTCTTTGATGAGGTGGGTGAGCAACTCACGCTTGCGCTCGCGATCGACCGGATACACGCGCTGCTCGATGAGCTCTGCTGTCTGGTTGCGACGTGCGACTTCTATGAGTGCCGGATCGGTCAGCAGACCATCGGCCAGCAACTTGATCTCGTCGGAGAAAGTGGCAGAGAACAGCAGGTTCTGACGCTTCTTCGGCAACACAGCGAGCACGCGCTTGATATCGCGGATGAAGCCCATATCCAACATGCGGTCGGCTTCGTCCAACACCAGAATCTCGACATGGGACAAGTCCACCGTCTTTTGTTGCAAGTGATCGAGCAGACGGCCCGGTGTCGCCACCAGGATGTCCACGCGACCGTGCAGTTGTTTGATCTGCGGATTGATGTTCACGCCGCCGAACATCATCATGGATTTGAGCGGCAAGTGCTTGCCATACATGCGCACGCTTTCTTCCACTTGGGCGGCAAGTTCGCGTGTCGGTGTGAGCACCAGTGCACGGATGTGACCTTTGCCAACGACCTGCTTGTCAGCGAGGCGTTGCAACAAAGGCAGTGTGAAACCGGCGGTCTTGCCGGTGCCGGTCTGTGCGCCGCCCATGAGGTCGCCGCCTTTCAGAATGACGGGGATGGCCTGTGCCTGGATGGGGGTGGGTTCGGTATAACCGCGCTCGGTAACGGCGCGAACGATTTCTGCGGACAAGCCGAGAGATGCAAATGACATGGTGTTTCTTTCTTAAATACAAACGGCCTGTCGCCCTAAAGGAGCGCCAGTCTGAGGCTGAATGAGATGGGGACTACGTACCGGAATCGGCGGCAATCACTAGACTGAAACGAGATTGCGGCGCGCATCTTAACAGAACGCGCCGCAACGACCTGATTTAATCGTTACACGTTGAAAAGGAAGTTCATCACGTCGCCATCCTGCACGACGTATTCCTTCCCTTCGACACGCATCTTTCCCGCTTCTTTCGCGCCGTGTTCACCCTTGAATGCGATGAAATCGGCGAAGGAGATGGTCTGCGCGCGGATGAATCCTTTTTCGAAGTCGGTGTGGATGACGCCCGCGGCCTGCGGTGCGGTGTCGCCTTTATGGATGGTCCATGCGCGCACTTCCTTCACGCCTGCGGTGAAGTAGGTTTGCAGGCCGAGCAGGTCGTAACCCGTGCGGATCAACTTGTTCAGGCCCGGCTCATCCAGCCCGAGGTCGGCGAGGAATTCCAACTTATCTGCGTCATCGAGATCGGCCAACTCCGCTTCGATTTTGGCGCATAGCGCAACGACAGGTGCACCTTCCTTGGCCGCGTGTTCGCGCAGACGGTCGAGGTGAGGATTGTTCTCGAAGCCGTCCTCCAGCACGTTGCCGACGTACATCGCGGGCTTGATGGTGAGCAGGCACAGCGGCTTGATGATGATCTTGTCGTCGTCGCTCAGACTGAAGGTGCGTGCGGGCTTGCCCTCGTTCAGGTGCGGCAACAGTTTTTCCAGAACGGCCACCAGTTTCTGCGCGTCCTTGTCGCCGGATTTTGCTTTCTTACCATCGCGCTGGATGGTGCGCTCAACCACAGCCATATCGGCCAATGCCAGCTCGGTGAGGATGACTTCGATGTCGGATAGCGGATCGACTTTGCCTGCAACGTGGACGACGTTCTCGTCGTCGAAACAGCGCACGACGTTGACGATGGCATCGGTCTCGCGAATGTTGGCGAGAAACTGGTTGCCCAAACCCTCGCCTTTGGATGCGCCCGCCACCAGCCCCGCGATGTCGACGAACTCGACAATGGCAGGTTGCATGCGTTGCGGATTGACGATCTTCGCCAACTCGGCCATGCGCGGGTCAGGCACCTCAACGATACCGACGTTCGGCTCGATGGTGCAGAAAGGGTAATTCTCCGCAGCGATGCCCGCTTTGGTGAGCGCATTGAACAGGGTGGATTTACCCACGTTAGGAAGACCGACGATACCGCACTTGAGACTCATGTTTGTTCCTTAAATTCGAAATTTACTACGAAAACCTGAAGGTTAGATTATGAAGAATAATCAAATAATGACTCTTATCCAAATAATTACTCTGCTGGCTTTCCTTTGCATCTCTATGCCTCTGTGGTGAAAGATTTAGATTGCACTATGCAGCTTCAACATCGCTGCTTCCAGCTTGCCTTCGATGATGAGCGGTGCGACGTCTTGTGCGCGCTGCACTGCTTCATCAATTAAAACTTGCTCTTCTTTACGCGGCGCATT
>JARCRR010000235.1 GCA_029850565.1 Gallionella sp.
CTACAAAGCCGCGCCGCCCGACGCCTTGAAATCCGCACTCGCCAGCGCCGAGAAGAAACGCCTGCAGGCCGAACAACAAGCGCGTTACATCGAACAGTTGTGCGCGTTCCAACTGCCTGCCGAATTCGCCGACAAACTCGCCATGATCCTGTACAAACCGGATCGCAACACCATCGAGGTCAAAGCTGTGGAAGCCGCTTGCGCTGCCACCCATCTGTCCGCGGCGCATCTGCTGGAGCGTTGCGGTGCGCTGCCTTCCACGCACGATTACCACTTGAACAAATTCCTGTTCGAGAATTTCCCGCGCGGCACAGACTTCCCCGAAGTGACAGTGGAAGAGCATCCCGAGTTGCCGTTGGCGACGGTCAACGCCTTCAGCATCGACGATGCCAGCACCACCGAGATCGATGATGCGTTCTCCATCGAAAAACTGGCGGACGGTAACTGGCGCATCGGCATCCACATCGCCGCCCCCGCCTTGGGCATCCCGTTGAATTCAGCCATCGACGCCATCGCCGCACAGCGCATGTCCACCGTGTATATGCCGGGCGACAAGATCACCATGTTGCCGGACAACGTGGTGCAAGCCTTCACCCTGTGCGCCGACAAAGTCTGCCCCGCGCTATCCCTGTATGTGCATGTGGACGCAGAGACATTGCTGGTGCAGAGCAGCGAGAGCCGCGTCGAACGTCTGCACATCGCCGCGAACTTGCGACACGACACGCTGGAGCCCTTGTTCAACGAAGAGTCGCTGGCAACAGGCAAGCTCGATTACACCTACGCCGCCGAACTTAAATTGCTGTTCGACTTCGCCAACAAGCTGGAAGCGGTACGCGGCAAGTCTTCCGACAACAGCACACAGCAGATCGACTACACCTTCCACGTGGAGAACGACCGCGTCACCATCGGCCATCGCCTGCGCGGCTCGCCCATCGACAAAGTCGTTTCCGAGCTGATGATCCTTGCCAACAGCATGTGGGGAAAGTTGCTGGACGACCATGAGGTGGCCGGCATCTACCGCACGCAGAACAACGGAAAAGTGAAGATGAGCACCGTCGCCGCACCGCATCAAGGCTTGGGCGTGGCACATTACGCATGGTCCAGCTCGCCGCTGCGCCGCTACGTCGATCTGGTGAACCAGCGCCAACTCCTCAGCGTGTTGCGCGGCGAAGCGCCCGCTTACACCAAGAGCGACAACGCACTGTTCGCCATCTTGCGCGACTTCGATACTGCTTACACCACCTACAACGAATTCCAGCGCGGCATGGAACGTTATTGGTGCCTGCGTTGGCTACAACAGGAGAAGATCACGCAGATCGATGCACTCATCCTTCGCGAGAATCTGGTCAAGATCGGCGACATCCCGCTGGTGGGCCGCGTTCCCTCTGTGCCTGAGCTGCCTGCCAACACCAAAGTGATGCTAGAGATGATCAACATCGACCTGCTCGATCTGAATTTCGAAGCGCGCTACGTCGCCCAAGTGAAAACATCTGCATGAAGATGCTGCTCGCCAAGACGTTGCTGGTAAAAGAACGCTTGTCGTTCGCCGCCTTGTTTTCGCTCTTCCTGCATGCGTTCATCCTGTTCGGCATCACCTTCACCCAGGCCGACCCGCGCTCATTCGCCAAAAAACTGGAGCCGCTGGAAGTCACCTTGGTCAACAGCAAGTCAAAGAACAAACCAAGCAAGGCGAAAGCCTATGCCCAGAGCAATCTGGATGGCGGAGGCAATACCGAAGATGACCGGCGCGCCGGAACACCCTTCCCGGTTTTGGGCGACGCTCAACAGTTCACGCCGGAGCAGGCTACACAGCGTGTGAAGGAGTTGGAGCAGGAAGTGAAACGCATGCTGACGAAAATCAAAAGCGACTACACCGTCGAGCAGAAGAAGATGGTCAAACAACCGGTCGACAGCGATCTGAGCGGCCAAGACCTCGTGCAACGCTCGCTCGAGATCGCGCGACTGGAAGCCGAGATCACCAAGAGCATCTCGCTCTACGAAAAGATGCCCAAACGCAAATTCATCGGTGCGCGCACGCAAGAATATCGCTACGCACAATACGTCGAAGATTGGCGCGGCAAAGTGGAGCGCATCGGCAACCTCAACTATCCCGAAGCCGCACGCCGCCAAAAGATCTACGGCAAACTTACCCTCACCGTCAACATCCGCGCGGATGGCAGCGTGGAGAACGTCGAGATCAACCGCTCATCCGGTCAACGCATCCTCGATGCCGCCGCACAACGCATCGTCAAACTCGCAGCACCCTACGCCCCCTTCCCGCCCGACATCCGCAAAGAGACCGACATCCTCAGCATCACCCGCACTTGGACGTTCACCACCAACGACCAGCTTGAGGCGGAATAACAAAGTGGATACGATGCGCGCCATGTTGCGCTCCGCCTTTCGATTATCCCTACTCGTCTTCACTCTGTTGTTCGCCCAGCAGGGTGCCATATCGCATGGCATCTCGCACACGCTGGCGCAGCAATCGCAAGATCAGTCGTTGCCGCACGACACGCAGTGCGAATTGTGCGCAGCCTATGCTCATATCGGCAGCGCAGTCGGCAACAGTGACTTCCACTTCGATATCGAAGCGTCTGCTACGGTAGCTCAATCAACACTCACACCGACTTTCCGCTCCGCCCCCTTCGCCGCGTTCGCGGCACGCGCTCCGCCTTACTCCGCTTGAATCACCTCTAGATTCCCGCTCCTGCTGGTGCGCGGTTTTTTGATGTATTTTTCGGAGAAATGCCATGTTCAAAAAGATATGCGTAGGCACGGCCATCGCCGTGTTGAGCAGCCATGCCATGGCTGCTGATGTAATCAGCAACGAGGCGGTATTCAACCCCGCGTTCTCGCTCATCCTGTCCGGCACCTACGGCAGCGTGCAGCGTGACCCCGCCATCCCCGCCACAGGCTTTGCGATGAATCCCAATCCCGGTCACGAACAAGGATTCAACTTGGGCGAATCGGAGATGGGCATATCGGCCAACGTCGATCCCGAATATCGTGGTGTCGCCACGCTGGCGCTCTCACCTGCGGGCGGCATCAGCGTGGAGAATGCTTTCGTGCGGACGACCTCGCTCGGCGATGGACTCAATCTCAAATTCGGACGCTTCTTCTCCGGCTTGGGTTATCTCAACGAACAACATGCCCACGCATGGGATTTCGTGGATCAGCCGCTGGTATATGCCACACTATGGGAGAACCAGTTGGGTGAGGACGGTATTCAACTGAAGTGGCTCGCGCCGACAGACACCTTCATCGAGGTCGGTGGCGAGATGGGTAAGGGACGCGGCTTCCCCGGCACAGACACGGTGCGCAACGGCAATGGCGCAAGCGTTCTGTTCGCACACATCGGCGATGACATCGGCATCGAGCATAGCTGGCGCGCGGGCGCATCGCTGCATCAGACAAAACGTGTCGCTGCTGAAAGCACGAGCGTGCCCGATGTCAATGGCAATCCGGTTACCAATCTTTTCACTGGCCATAGTCAAACGGCAGGCTTGGACTTCGTGTGGAAATATTCACCCAACGGCAACGTGCGCAACAACTACTTCAAGTTGCAAGGCGAATACTTCCGCCGCAAGGAAAGTGGCGATCTGACTTACGACACTACGGTTGCCGGTGCGAACATCACCGACAGCTTCTCAGTCATCCAGAGCGGCTTCTATTTGCAGAGCGTGTATCAATTCATGCCGCGTTGGAGAACAGGATTGCGCTATGACCGCCTTGATCCCGGTGTTGCACAGGTAGGCGCATTGAATGCTGGCAATATCATCAGTGACTACAGATTCAATCCGACACGCACTTCGCTGATGCTGGACTACAGTCCGAGCGAGTTCTCGCGTCTGCGCATGCAAGTAGCGAATGACCAATCGCGCCGAGGAATGAAGGATAACCAACTCTTCGTGCAATACATCATGAGCTTGGGAGCGCACGGCGCGCACCAATATTGAAAATGACCATCCACATCCCCCGCAGGAGCCAGCATGCTGGCGATTGTCTTGTGCGACTTCGCCAGCAAGCGGCTCCTACGGATATCAAAGGTAATGCCATGAAAATATTTTATTACTCCATCCTGTTCCTATTCGCCCTACCCGCCCACGCTGCACTCAACGTGTTCGCCTGCGAACCCGAATGGGCGGCACTCACCCTAGAACTGGCGGGCGACAAGACCAACATCTATTCCGCGACGGGCGGTTTGCAGGACCCGCATCGCATCGAGGCGCGCCCCAGCCTGATCGCCAAAGCCCGCCGCGCGAAGCTGGTGGTGTGCACGGGTGCCGAGCTGGAAGTGGCCTGGTTGCCCGTGGTGTTGCGCGAGTCCGGCAACAACGCGTTGCAAACAGGAAATTCTGCTTATTTCGAAGCCGCGCAATTCGTCACGATGCAGGAAGTGCCGACGCGATTGGATCGCGGCGACGGTGACGTACATGCGCTGGGCAATCCGCACATCCAGACCGATCCCCGCAACTTCCTGCCCATCGCCGATGCACTCAGCAAACGTCTGGCACAACTCGACCCCGCCAATGCGGCCCACTACCAACAGCGCCTTGCCTCCTTCAACACAAAATGGCGTGCGGCCATCGGTGTTTGGGAACATCAGGCCGCACCGCTCAGAGGCGTATCCATCGTGGTGCAACACAAAGGCTTTCCCTATCTGAACGGTTGGCTAGGATTGAAAGAGGTGGCGACACTGGAACCCAAGCCCGGAATGGAGCCGAGTGCGGCACATCTTGCGCAAGTGCTGAACACCTTGCAAAAGCAACCCGCCAAGATGGTGTTGCGCGCGGCATATCAGGAAGCGCGCCCATCGGAGTGGATATCACAACGCGCCCACATCGCTGCTGTGGAGCTGCCTTATACGGTGAGCGGCAGCGACAGAGCGCAGGATTTGTATGGGTTGTTCGATGACACGATTGCAAAATTATTGGCGGGGTTGAAATGAACACACTTGAACTCGACATCCTCCTACCCGCCTTCATCGCCGGGCTGCTGATACTCGCCACGCACATCCCTTTCGGTATGCGCGTGTTGCAACGCGGCGTCATATTCGCCGATCTCGCGGTGGCGCAGATCGCCGGTCTTGGTGTCATCGTCGCAGGCCTGCTCGAACTCAACCATGAGCCGCTGCTGGTGCAACTCATCGCTACCGGCAGTGCGCTGTGCGGCGCAGGTTTATTGGCTTGGATAGAACGCAGTGCACCCGAAGTGAAGGAGGCCTACATCGGCCTCACCTTCGTACTCGCGGCCAGCCTCGGCATCCTATTGATGAGTCATGACGTACATGCGGGCGAGCACCTGAAAGACCTGCTGGTCGGACAGATCCTGTGGGTGAACAATGCGCAACTCATAGTCACTGCCATACTGAGTGCCGCCTTGCTCATCGCATGGCGCACGTTGCGCAGTAGCCAAAACCATTTCGCTTTCTACGGCTTGTTCGCACTCGCCGTCACTGCATCGGTGCAACTGGTCGGCATCTATCTGGTGTTCGCCAGCCTCATCGTGCCCGCACTCGCCACCTACCGATTGCAACAGCAGCGCATGGTTTACGCCTTCGGCATCGGCATCGCTGGTTATGCATTGGGCCTGCTGCTCTCGGTGTGGTTCGACCTGCCCGCCGGGGTCGCCATCGTGTGTACGATGGCCGTCATCGGCCTGCTGACGGCGATACTGAAGCGGCCTGGCTAACCCGCTATAATCCGCGCACTTCCCAATGCCTCTTGAATCAAAATGACCGATAAGTACGCCGTGATCGGCAACCCCATCTCGCACAGCAAGTCGCCGCTCATCCACAGGATGTTCGCGGAACAGACCGGACAGGACATCAGCTACGAGGCCATCGAAGCACCGCTGGATGGTTTCGCTGCGACCGTCGCCCGTCTGCGCGCCGAGGGTTACAAGGGTTGCAACGTGACCGTGCCCTTCAAGTTCGAGGCCTACCAGCTCTGCGACGAACTAGGACAGCGTGCGATAGATGCCAAGGCGGTCAATACCTTGATCTTCCGCGACGGCAAGATACTCGGCACCAACACCGACGGCCCGGGCCTTGTGCTCGACATCCAGCAGAACCTCGGCATCGAGATGATGTGGAAAGACGTGCTTCTGCTCGGCGCAGGCGGTGCGGCCGCCGGCGTGATGTGGCCGTTGTTCAATACCGGCGTCAGCATCGAGGTCGCCAACCGCAACATGGAGAAGGCGCAGGCGCTGGTCAAGGAGTTCGAAGGCCCCTGCTCGGTACGCACGCGCCGCTATGAGGACCTGCCGGGCCACAGCTATGACATCGTCATCAACGCGACTTCCAGTGGGCTGCGCGACGAACTGCCGGCGCTGCCGGATGGACTGTTCAAACCAGACGCGCTGGCCTACGACATGATGTACGGGCGCGAGACGCCGTTCATGGCCTACGCCCGCAGGCAGGGTGCGACACTCGTATCCGACGGCTTGGGCATGCTGGTGGAACAGGCTGCCGTGGCCTTCGATTTGTGGCGCGGTGTGCGCCCGGATACCAAATCCGTGCTGGAAGCGATGCGCAAGCTATGAAGATGCCGCGCAGCCTGTTCTGGCGCATCGTGTTCTGGCTGTTCGCGCTGCTGGTGCTATATCAACTGTGGCTGTTCGCGCACATCTGCTGGTGGATCAAGTTCAATCCGTCATCCAGTTCTTTCATGGAAGACCGCCTGGAAGTGATGCAGGACAAGAACCCCGATGCCGAATTGCAGCACCGCTGGGTTCCCTACGCGAAGATATCCAACAACCTCAAGCGCGCGCTCATCGTCTCCGAAGACGCGAAGTTCGTCGACCACGAGGGGTTCGATTGGGAAGGCATCCAGAAGGCCTACGAGAAGAACCTGAAGAAAGGCAAGATCGTGGCGGGTGGATCGACCATCAGCCAGCAACTGGCGAAGAACCTGTTCCTCTCCACCAAGCGCACACCGTGGCGCAAAGGCGAGGAAGTCATCATCACGCTGATGCTGGAAGCGGTGATGGACAAGCAGCGTATCTTCGAAATCTATCTGAACGTCATCGAATGGGGCAACGGCGTGTTCGGTGCGGAAGCGGCGGCACGACACTACTACGGCCTCAGCGCCTCACAACTGTCAGTGGAGCAGGCCGCGCGCCTCGCCGCCATGGTGCCCAACCCGCGCTACTACGACAGACATCGCGAAGCGCGCGGCATGCTGGCCAAGACCGTCATCATCCTTGATCGCATGCCTTATGCGGAGATCCCATAAAACTCACCCCCGAAAATAAAAGAGAGCGGGATAGTAGGCGACCATCCTGCCTTCTACCCCGCTCTCTTTCTTACTGCCGCATCACCGCAACGACGATGCAGCGACTCTAGCATCTCTCTTACTTCTCACCGCGCAGGACGATCTCCACGCGACGGTTCGGTTGCAGGCAACTTACCTGTGCCGCCTTGTCCGTCTTGCTGGAACACTTGACGAGAGGCTTGCTGGAACCCGCTCCGCGCGTGTGTATCTTATCCGCCGCAACCCCCTTGCTCACCAGGTATTGTTTGATGCGTTCGGCACGACGTTCGGATAGTTCGATGTTCTTTTTCTCTTCTCCATCGCTGCGCAGACGGTCGGTGTGTCCGATCAGGTCTACCGATTGGATGTTGGCCCAACTCTTGATGCCCGCAGCAAGCTTGTCCAGTCTTGCCTCTGCCCCGTCGGTCAGGTTGTTCGTCCCGAAGATGAAGGTCGCATCACCGGAAAGGGAAAGCTTTTCGACATTACGCGCATTCGCCGCCACTGGCATGCCTGCCCCGCAGTTAGTGATAGCTACCTGCGCCTCATAGATCAAGTTCTCCGCACTGCGCGCGTAGGCTTCGCCATGCGTCCAACCGGACTCGGATTTTTCATGTCCGGTCCAAACCAGGTACACCTCGGCCTCGGCGATCTTGCGTTGTCCGCAACTGAATTTTGCGCCACTCTTCATCGCGGCGACCTTGTCCCACAAATCGGTTCTCACCACTTCAGTCCCTTGCAAGTTCCGCGGTGTGTCGAGACTGATGTTCTGCTCTTTGTTTTCCAGCGCTTCGATCAATTCTTTGGCCTGCACGGTGGCGGCATAGACGAGGCCCGTAGTGTCCTTCTGGTGATATTCGCTCAGCGCCAGATCCAGCCATGTGCGGGCTTTGGCAAGGTGATAGTTTTCCGAACCGATCTCACCGAAAGCCATCTTGTCGGCACGTCGTTGCAACGCTTCGATCGTCTGCAAATCTTTCGGCAGCAATTCTTCGGCGGCCTGTGCAGACGGGATGAAACCGAACAGCGCAACGGACAGGAGTGAGAGAGTCAACTTGATCATGATGGATACCTCGCTTAATAATTTACTTCACACACACACGGAAATTCAGATTGAAACTGGGGCTGGGTGCCGTGGGACTGCCGACAAACGTGCCCTTGGGGTTGATACGCAAATGCGTGATGGTGGCATCACAGCCCACACCGTACTGCCCTGCCACGCCCGGCGCAGGAGTCGTCACGGTATCCCACGTCGTACCGCCATCGTGTGAATAGCTCACATCCGCGGCAGGAACGAGCGGTGCAGTCAATCCGCTGGACGTTGCGCCTTGCGTCATCAGTACCGGCCCCGATCCCGGCGCTCCCAAGTCCAGCACATACAACGAAGTATTGGCCGGAAGCGGATCGGTGATCCACAGGGAATTGTTATCCACCGGCCCGGTTCCCGAGTTCGTGGCGATCAATGTGTAATCCGCCAACGCTCCCGGAATGAATTTAGCGTAGATTGGCGTCGGCAATGCACTCGGATTGTTCACGCCATTCACCGGATCGGAATACACGGCGACCGTTTTCAGGAACATGATTGAAGGTTGCGCATTGTTCACCGAGATCAACGCCTGATTATTCACGTTGCCGTTGAACGAGATGCCGCCGCTGGTGTATTCATGCCGCACGCTGTTGTAAAAGCTGACCGCGGGCATGGCAGAACCCACCGTGGCATTGAAGGTGATGGTCATCGATGCGCCCGCCGCCAACACCCCGCCCGCGCCGAAATCCCACAGCACTTGTTGCTGGTTCAGGTTGCCGGAATAAGGTGCGATGGTCGGCGGAACCGAAGTAGAGATGGTCGGTGCCGACAGGCCGCCGGTGTAGCCCGTGGTGGTCGTATAAGCCAGGCGCTTGGTCGCATCCACCGCAGAACCGCTGTACGGCAGGAAGTCGTATACCTTGAGCGACGTCGTCGGTGCAGTGCCCGTGTTGGTGACGGTGATGGTGTAGGTCGCCGTGCCACCCGGCGCGACGTTGGCTGTGCTGGTGGATTTGCTGATGTTCAGCACGGCCACGTTCTGCACACTTACCGTATTGGTGCTGGTCACGCCGACTCCGGGTGCGGCGCAGGTATCAGCCGGCGCGGTAGTGACGATGGCACAGTTGCTGACCGTACTCCCTGACACCGCATTGGTTTGCACATCGATATACAAGCTGCCGGAACTGCTGCCGGGCAGAGTGGCGGCAGTCATCGCCACCACCGTGCCACCCGCGATGGCCGTCAGCGCCACGTCCGCACCGCGCGCTGCACCTGCCGCGGCGGCGTTTACCGACAATACCGTTGCGCTGGGTCGCACCTCCGGACCGCTGCCCACATACAGATTACCGGCAGCCGTAACCGAGGCAGGCAAGGTGTCCTTGATCGTCACCGATTGCGCCAAGGTAGACAGGTTGGTGTAAAGCAACTTGTAGCGCAGTTTGGCGTTGGGCGGAATCGGCGCGCCTGCCGTATAAGTTTGGCAAGTCGTCAGCGTGGCGTCATACACACAATCGATGCTCTTGCTCATCGTCAGTGTATCGAACGGAACCAGTACCGCTGCCTGCCCGTTCGCCGATGCGCTGGGGAATGCCCCGCCGGAGTAATTTGCTGCCACATCGTTGTAGTAGGTCGCTCCCGGCGCGGCTGCACCTTTGGATACAGTCGTACCGACCGTTGCGGTGAAGGTCAGCGTCAGACTTTGGCCGGCAGGAATGACGATCCCGCCCGTGAATGTCCAAGTCACCGCTTCTTTATTGGTCGTGGCAGGTGCAGCAGGCGGAGTGACTGCTGTCGTATAAGCCGGAGTGATGGTCGCGCCATTCAGGGTGATCGCACCGGTCGCAGTATAGGTAAAACGGCTGGTCGTGCCGGGCGCTGCGGCCGGTGTGCCGGGCAAAGTATCTACCAGACTGTTAAGTGTGGCACTCGCCGAACCGTCGTTGGTGACCGTGATGGTATAGGACGCGACAGCACCCTGCGCCACCGTGGATGATGTCCCGGACGTAACAGCCTTGCTCACGGCCAGATTGCCGCCTGCCGCAGCAGCGGTCGCTAAGCTGCTCGTCCCCTGCGGGTCTTGCGAACTGGTCATCTTGCCGGTGTTGGTAACACCCGCCCCTGCGGTTGCCGTCGTTTGCAGATCGAAGGTGATCGTTCCGGTCGAACCAGCACCCGGCGATGCGGTCAGCGTGCCGCCCACCAGCAGATTGGTCACGCCCGGATTGGCGACTGCGGCAGGAGCCGCAGTCGGCACCCCGTTGATGATCAGATTGCTGATCGGATTGGGTGCGGTAACGATCTGCGTCGGTAAAATATCCGCAATCGTGATCCCGCTGGCCGCCAGCGCGGACAGATTCTCGTACACGATCTTGTAGCCCAACTTGGCATTTACCGGGATAGGCGTACCGTCCACGTAACTGCCGGGGGCGCAGGTCGGCCCCGAATACACGCAATCGATGGTCTTGGTGATTCTGGAAATTTGCGGCACGCTCACCGGTGCCAGATTCTGTCCCATGACATTGGTCGTCTGGCCGCCGGTGTAGTTGACCCGCACATCGTTGAAGTGCGTCGCATTGGTGGGAATCGCTCCGAACTGCGCCACGAAAGTGATCACCATCGTTTGCCCAGGATTGATGGTCGTCCCGGCAGCGGGGAAGGTCCAAGTCACCACCTGCTGCGTACCGGCCACAGCCGCCGCAGGCGCGGGGTTGGTGTATTGCCCTGCAGCAGGCGCACCGGCCACGCCGGTCTGCGCCACACCATTGGCCAACACCGAACTGGTCGAGGTATAGGCTATCGTCCCTGTTCCCGCCGGAGCAGCAGGCAGTGTATCCACCACACTCGTGATGGGCGCAGGGCTTGCGCCTGTATTGGTCACCGTGATCGCGTAGGTGACAGGGCTGTTAGGTGCGATGGAAGCTGATGCAGGTGTGACCACCGCCTTGCTCACGCTGATAGTGTTATATGGCACGGTTACTGGTGCTTGGTTAGTTACCGTCGCCGTACCGCCGGTGTAATTTACAGTAGCGGAGTTACGGTATGTGTTGCCGTTCAATACTGTCGCACTATAGGTGGCAGTGAACGTCAGCGTCATCGTCTGCCCGGCATTAAGTGTTCGCTGTGCTGCTGTCCCCCCCAGCGTCCAGGTATTGATCTGACCGACCGTCGCGGTGGCTGCCGTTTGTGCCAGCGTCGGCGCAACCGGCGCAGCAACACCGTTGATGGTCACCGCAGTCGTCGCCAAGCAAGTTGGTGCGGTCGTACCGCACTGTATCGTGCGCCCCGCCAAGTTCGGCAACGGCTTGGGCAGGGTATCGGCCACGCTGGTCAGCGCAACTCCGACTGCCCCCGGATTGGTCACGGTAATGGTGTAGATCACATTGCCGCCCGGAGCTACCGTGGAAACATTCGACGCTTTGGTGATGGTCAAAGCGGTCGCCGTGGCACTCACCGCACTGGTCACTGCCGCGCCGCCAGCCGCTGTACGTTGCGTGCTGTTGATGGAAGCCGTGTTGGTGACCACGGCTGCGGCTGCCGCATTGGTCTGCACGTCCATATACAGGGTGCCGGAGTTTCCGGCCGGCAGACTCACCGGAGTGAAGTTCACTACCGAACTGGCTGCCAGTGCCGTCAACGCCACATCCGGCCCGCGTGCCGTACCAGCCGCCGCAGCATTCACCGACAATGCAGGGGTGCTCGGACGTATATCCGGTCCGCTCGCCACATACAGATTGCCCGCCGCCGTAGTCGAAGCCGGGACGGTGTCGCTCAACGTGATGGTCTGCGCGTAAGTCTGCGGGTTGGTATAGACGATCTTGTAACGCAACATGGCACTGGGCGGGATACTGCTGCCCGTCACATAAGAACCCGGTGTGCAGGCTCCGGCGGCAAACACGCAGTCGATAGTCTTGATCAGTTGCAATACCGGGATGGTCAGCGTCGCAGACGCGGTCAGGCCGGTGGTTTTGGAAGTGGTTGTATTCGGCGCGACTGGGGTCACCACGCAGGCGGTCGAGCAGTTGACCGTCGCTTGGTTGGTGTAAGCCGTTCCATACACCATTATGT
>JARCRR010000236.1 GCA_029850565.1 Gallionella sp.
GGCTCGCAGACGGCGCGCACGGCGGCCTCGAGCTCGTCGACGCGCGTGCCGGCCGGCACCCACGCCGAGTCGACGTGCAACGTGGCCACGCGCCGATAGTCGCGTCTGAAAAACGCCAGGAAGTTCTCCGCGAGATAGCGCTGGTCGCGCGCATCGAGCGTGCCGACGATGCCGAAGTCGACGGCCACGTACTTCGGCCGCGAGGGCTCCGTCACATCCACGAAGATGTTGCCCGGGTGCATGTCGGCGTGGAAGAAGCCGTCGCGGAACACCTGCGTGTAGAAGATCTCCACCCCTGCGCTCGCCAACCTGGAAAGATCGATCCCTGCCTCGCGCAACGCACCGATCTGACTGATGGGGATGCCGTGCATGCGCTCCATCACCATCACCTGCTCTGAACACCAATCCCAATGCACCTCGGGTACGAGCAGCAATTTCGCATCGGAAAAATTGCGGCGTAACTGGCTGGCGTTCGCCGCTTCGCGCATCAGGTCCAACTCGTCGTGCAGATACTTTTCGAACTCGGCAACCACCAACTTCGGCTTCAAGCGCTTGCCGTCAGACCACCAACGCTCGATCAACCCTGCGCAGATCTGCAACAAGGCGATGTCATGGGCTATGGTGTGTTTGATGCCGGGACGCAATATCTTCACCGCCACTTCGTGCCCGTTCGGCAATACCGCGAAATGCACCTGCGCTACCGATGCGCTGGCGACGGGCGTCTCGTCGAAACTGGTGAATACCTCGCTCAGGCGTTTGCCGTAAGCAGCTTCCAGCAAGGCAACGGCTTGCGCGGAAGGGAAGGGTGGTACTTGGTCTTGCAGCTTCGCCAACTCATCGGCGATGTCGGTAGGGATCAGGTCGCGGCGGGTGGAAAGCAACTGGCCGAACTTGACGAAGATGGGCCCCAGCGCTTCCAACGCAAGACGCAGACGCTCGGCACGTGGGCGCGACACATTGCGGAAGAAGAGCAGCCAGTTGAGCGGTCGCAACAACCAACTCGTGCGCTCATGAGCCAATAAGAATTCGTCCAAGCCGAAGCGCAGGACGATGAAGATGATCTTGAGTAAGCGGAAGAAGCGCATTGCCAAGGAGCTCAAATAAAAAGGGCACAGCGAAATCGCCGTGCCCTCTAGTTTACTTTATTACCCTGCAACACCTAAAACAATTGAGAGTTTCGTCATTCCGGCGAAGGCCGGAATCCAGTTAGTTATACATTCTCCGCAACGCGGAGACAAAACCAAAAGCATTTTGGATAACACCGCTGGATTCCGGCCTTCGCCGGAATGACGGTAGCTTTAAACCTGCTGGATTCCAGACAACAGCCACACCGCCTTGTCATCCTTCAAGTCTTTCTGCACATGCCAGATCTCGTCGAAGTTCTCAGGCGCACCGTTGTTCTCGCGGATCTGGCCCGTCATGCGTACGCTAGCGGTCGCGATGTCGTTCTCAGTCACCACTTCCAACAAGCTCGCATTCACGAAGCCCACGTCGGTCTTCTGCGCTGCATCGCCACGCTCTTGCATCTGCATCGAGATCTCGGCGTACATCTCAGGGGTGGTGTATTCGCGCACGTCGTTCAAGTCCTTGCGGTCGTTCGCCGCTTGCAAACGGATGAAGGTCGTCTTCGCACCGCGCAGGAAGCTATCCACTGGGAAATCGGCAGGGATGTTCGCCGCAGCCACAGGCGCCGCTGGGGCCGCACTACCGCCACTCACGACAGGTTGAGCGGGCGCTTGATAGCCAGTATTGCCCGGCGCGGAACCCGCGTACTGCATCGCCGGTTGCTGCTTCTTGCGCAACATCGAGATGAGGAAGAACACCGCGATCGCACCCGCAATGATCATCAGCAACATGCCCATGCCTTCACCCAAACCGAAGTGCGAGAACAGCGCAGCCAAACCCAGACCGGCAGCGATACCTGCCAATGGGCCCAACCACTTGTTCGGTTGCTTGGCTGCCGCCGCACCTGCGGCTGCAGGGGCCGCTTGCTGGGCTGGCGCTGCATCCGCCTTTTGCGGTGGCGCGCTCATGCTGCGTTGCTTGCCGATGCTACCGCCGCCACCGAAACGCTTGGCTTCCGCGTTAGCTGCGAGCAGAGAAAGACTGGTCAAAACGATGGTCAAGAAAATGGCGAAACGTTTCATCTGATTCCTCTAGGTTAAAAATTACGGTTGTACTGCTTTTACATCTGACACGAAATACGCGGTGTCACCGAAACAACTGGTGGGCACACCTTTGTGTTCTGCATAGACCAGCGCCACACGCTGGCCGACGTGCTTGTTGATCTTCTCTGCCACCGCATCGTCACGCACGGTGAACAAGAACTTCTCGGGCGCAGCGCCGGGCAAAGCCACCAGCGAAAGCTCACCCTCCCAGGTCTTGCACAGCCAGCCCTTCTTCGAGAGCTTCTGCATGAAGCCCGCCCGCTCCCCTTCAGAATAGCTCCACGTCAACGCCACCCACGTATAGGCCGCGAACACAGCCGCAACAACGGCCACGATAGCGAGCGGAATAGTAAGAGCGGGTTTAGGCAGAGCCATCAAAACTTCCTTGAAAAGAGCGGCAGATAACGGTGCGGATTATAACGGACGTGCTTCCTAATATGGGGCGTCACTCTCGAAGTACAAGGGCTTTGCAGTGATAGGGTGATCGAATGCCAAGCGCGTCGCATGCAACATCAAGCGCTCCGCAATTCGCCCATCGTACAAAGTATCCCCGATGATGGGATGCCCGATGCTGGCAAGGTGCAAGCGTAACTGATGCGTACGGCCAGTGATGGGTTCTAGCTCCACCCGAGAAACTACTAAATTCCGTTCGGAACGAGAAGTACCCACTCCCCGTTCGTTGTGAGTAGGCGAAGCCGTATCGAAGCCTGTCCTGAGCTGAGTCGAAGGGGAAGCGCCGATTTCGGCGCGCAGACCTAATGATTCCACACCCAGCAAACGATAGCGCGTGAGCGAGGGCTTACCCAACTCAAAGTCCACCTTGCTCCTCGGGCGGTTCGGCCAATCCACGATGAGCGGCAAATCGATCTCCCACCATCCCTTACCGACAGCGCGCAAACACTCCCTCTCCCCACGGGAGAGGGCGGGGGTGAG
Source organism: Gallionella sp. (assembly GCA_029850565.1). GTDB lineage: Bacteria > Pseudomonadota > Gammaproteobacteria > Burkholderiales > Gallionellaceae > Sideroxyarcus. Next base: position 3,102 of record JARCRR010000236.1, read on the forward strand.
GGAGCTTTTGACTTTGCCCTTGTCTTCACTCAAATCCCCCGCCACCAGCGCCACGTAACGCTTGCTTACCTCCCGTTCGCGAAACATGCGTGACAACTCGCGCTGCATCGCCTCACCCCGCGCAAACACCATCAAACCTGAAGTCGCCATGTCGAGGCGATGGACGACTAGGGCATCGGGGAAAATTTGTTGGATACGGGCAGACAGACAATCTTGCTTGTCTTCACCTCGACCCGGTACGGAGAGCAAACCAGCGGGTTTATTGACGATGAGCAGGTGCTCATCTTGGAAAAGGATTTCGGACATTGCAGGTGGATAAGCGTAAACCGTAGCCTGTCCTTTATTGTTGACTTGTTGCCAGCTTTGAACACGCTTCTTTTAGAGATACCGCCCCGCCTTCTTTATTGAGCCAAGATTGATGAGCAACTTGACGCTCAATGCCAAAAAACAATCGCTGAAACAACAAAATATCTACACGAGACGTAGCTACCGTAGCCCCACCAAATATTTGAGCCTGACATCGGAGATCATCGGCCAGTGTGTAATAAGCAGGCTCAGAATCAAATGGAACTGAAGAGTCGAGGGCTGCACCGAACGCGGTAACCAAGCCCAGCGCGAAGATCGACATCGAGCTAACTAATGCGGCAGGTAAGCCGAACCAATTTGGTAACGTTAGTTTTTTATGAAGATGGCCTACACCCACAAAACAAAGAATCGTCAGCCCGAGAAAACCAATAAGAAGCAAACCAGAATTGATTAGGCGCAAAGTAAAAGAAACATCAAAATAGATTGCGAGTCCTAAGGTTATCCAGAATGCTGTAGTTAAATATAAAAAAATCTTCATATG
>JARCRR010000237.1 GCA_029850565.1 Gallionella sp.
ATAGTGGATGGCAAGCCCTACGCCACCGAATCGCAAGGCTTCTTCTTCACCGGCACAAAACCTGTTCTGCGTTTGAACACGTCCGAAGGCCACGCATTGCGCCTCACCGCAGACCATCAAGTGCTGCGCGTCTCAAAGCTAACGCGCTACGTACGCGAAACAGAATGGGTCAAGGCGGGTGATTTGAAAGCCAACGACCAAATCGTGTTGAACGACCACCGCACGATGCCCGCATGGAGCGGCGCTCATACCGAAGCGGAAGGTTATCTGCTCGGCTTGCTGATTGGCGATGGCACACTCAAGAACGACAAAGCTGTGTTGAGCGTTTGGGATAGCGCGGCTATGAAAGTGGCTAACGGTGGCGACCTTGCCCCCTCCGCTGGTATCGCGGCAGTCATGCTTGCCGCCGAACAAGCTGCTCGCACAATGCCGCACCGCGCTGATTTCAACGGCTGGCAAAAACCGGTTGAGGGGCGCGGCGAATTCCGTTTAGCCACTGGTGCGTTGCGCACGCTGGCACTGGAACTGGGCATGACACCCGGCAACAAACGCTTCACGCCCGCCATCGAACAGACATCTTCCGATTTTTATCGTGGCGTATTGCGCGGCATGTTCGATGCCGATGGTTCGGTACAAGGCTCGCAGGATAAAGGCATCAGCGTTCGCTTGACACAAATCGACCTTGGCAATTTAGAGGCCGTGCAACGCATGTTGCAACGTCTGGGCATCATCGCCACGATCTATAAAAATCGTCGCCCTGCTGGATTGAAGTCTCTACCTGACGGCAAAGGTGGCAGCAAAGAATATGACTGCCAAGCCCTGCACGAACTCATCATCAGCGGCGAGAACTTGGTGCGTTTCGCTTCACTGATTGGCTTTGCCGACAGCGACAAGATGGACAAGCTGAATAACCTACTCGCCGATTACCAGCGCAAACCCAATGCAGAACGCTTCGTCGCCACCGTTCAATCGCTGGAAGATGACGGCATGGAAGATGTGTATGACGTGACCGTGGCGGATGTGCACGCCTTCGATGCCAACGGCTTGTATGTTCACAACTGCGCGGAACAGCCACTTCCCCCTTACGGCTGCTGCTGCTTGGGCTCTGTCGATCTGTCGCGCATGGTGAAGAACCCGTTCTCCAACCACGCGGGTTTCGATTACGAACCGTTCAAGCAACTGGTACGCGTCGCCATCCGCATGTTGGACAACGTGCTGGACGTGACCGCATGGCCGTTGCCCGAGCAACAACAAGAGGCGGCGAACAAACGTCGCGTCGGTTTGGGCTTCACAGGTCTTGGCGATGCGCTGGTGATGTTGGGCAAGCGTTACGATACGGATGAGGCGCGCGCCTTTGCCGCCGACATCACGCGCATCATGCGCGACGAGGCGTATCAAGCCTCGGTCGACCTCGCTATCGAGCGCGGCAAGTTCCCGCTGTTGGATGCCGATAAATACTTGGCTGCACCGCGCTTCGCCTCGCGTCTGCCCGACGAGTTGAAAGACAAGATCCGCAAGCACGGCATCCGCAACAGTCACCTGCTCTCCATCGCGCCTACCGGCACTATCTCGCTTGCCTTCGCGGACAACGCCTCCAACGGTATCGAGCCTGCGTTCTCGTGGTTCTACACACGCAAGAAACGCATGATGGACGGCACCACCAAGGACTACTCGGTGGAAGACCACGCATGGCGCGTGTTCAAGAAACAGGGCGGCGATGTGAACAAACTGCCGCCTGAATTCGTCACCGCGCTGGATATCTCGGCCATCGATCACATGAAGATGGTGGCTGCCGTGGCGCCCTACATCGACACCTCCATCAGCAAAACGGTGAACGTGCCCGCCGAATATCCGTTCGAGGATTTCAAAGACCTCTACACCGAAGCATGGAAAGCCGGGTTGAAAGGCTTGGCCACCTACAGACCGAACAGCGTGCTGGGTTCGGTGTTGTCCGTCACACCCGAGAAGAAGGAAGAAGAACAGCCGCAGGATTTCGTGTTCGACCAGGACCGCCGTATCGTGCTGGAATCCGCACCGAAACCGGCACTTGCTTCCTTACGCTGGCCGGGCCGTCCGGCACTCACCGCAGGTAGCGAAGGTTGGGTGTCGCAAGTGGTCAAACATCCGCTCGGCAGTTTCGTGACCTTCGTGTCACACACCGCCAACGGCTGCAACCATCCGTTCGAAGTGTGGGTGAACGGTTCCGAGCAACCGCGCGGCTTGGGCGCATTGGCCAAATCGTTGTCGATGGACATGCGCACGCGCGACCCGGTGTGGATCCGCATGAAGCTGGAGATGCTGATGAAGTCGGCCGGCGACGATGCCTTCGACATGCCGATGCCGCCGGACGGCGAGATGAAACGCATGCCGAGTCTGGTCGCCGCCTTCGCGCACCTGCTGAAATATCGCATCGAACAACTCGGCGCTCTGGAAGTCAGCGATGGCGTGACCACACCGATGATGGACGCGCTGTTCGCCAAGAAAGAACCCAAGACCGGCACCGACGGCACCATGAGTTGGACGGTGGACATCTCCAACGCAGGCAGCGGTGACGACTTCGTATTGGGCTTGAAGGAACTGGTGCTACCCGACGGACAACGCCGCCCCTACTCCATGTGGTTGTCCGGTGTGTATCCGCGCGCACTCGACGGACTGTGCAAAGTATTGAGCCTGGACATGCGCGTCATCGACCCCGCGTGGATCGGCATGAAACTGCGCAAGCTGCTCAACTTCGGCGAACCCTTGGGCGATTTCATGGCACGCGTACCGGGCGATGCCAAAATGGAAAGTTATCCTTCGACCGTCTCTTACGTCGCAAAACTCATCATCCACCGCTACGCCATGCTCGGCATCCTCGACGAGAGCGGCTATCCGGTCCAGCAGATGGGGGTGTTGGAGATCCCCGAAGGACAGATCAAACCCACCACCATCAAACCCATCGTCGGCAAGGTGTGTAAAGAGTGCGGCAACGCCACGCTCATCAAGAAGGATGGTTGTGAGTTCTGTACGAGTTGCGGGGCGATTGGGGCGTGCGGGTGAGCGTTACTGTGGGGTTAGGATATGCACCGATGTCGGGCGCGGCGTGACATTCGCGCCAACACGTCGGCGACCTCTTCGAGGTGTGCGTAGCTGCTGAGCCAATCTTGTTGCGCCATCATGTTCAAAGCGAAGTGTGAATCGTGTGGTAGGTCGTGCAGTCGGTCTTGGATGTGGCGATAGACCTCGTTGCAATATTCATCCAGCGGGCGGTGATGTAGGTCTGCCCAATGCTTCGCCAATAGGTGGTCGTAAAACACATCGACGAGCACGCCGGCATAACGTCTGCGCTGGGGAGAAACTCGGGCGCGGCTGCGGCAAAAAGCGGGATGGGATTCGGCGTGGTCATCAATGGCGCGATGCAGGGCGACACCCTTGGCGAGGTCGGGCGGCAACGTCCCGGGCAAAGTTCCTTTGATCCAATCGCCGACGACTCCGCCCACGATCAAGGTGGGAACGTCACCTGCAAGCAGCGCATGCGCAAGGAAATTCAAGGGCGGCCTTTCGTGAGGAACGGATGTCCCCCGGAATCCAATTCCGCGGAGGATACCTACTTCAGCGCCAGCACATCCTGCATGTCGTACAGCCCCGCTTTGTTCGCACTGAGGAAACGCGCGGCACGCAATGCGCCAAGTGCAAAAGTGGCGCGACTGCTGGCCTTGTGGGTGATCTCGATACGTTCACCGATGCCCGCGTACAGCACGGTATGGTCGCCCACGATGTCGCCGCCGCGCACGGTAGCGAAACCGATGGTGGAAGGATCACGCTCTCCGGTCACGCCTTCGCGACCATACACGGCTACTTTGGAAAGGTCGCGACCAAGCGTCTTGGCAACGACCTCGCCCATGCCCAGCGCAGTACCGGATGGCGCATCCACCTTATGGCGATGGTGCGCCTCGATGATCTCGATGTCGTAACCATTCGCCAGTACGCGCGATGCGGTCTCTAACAGTTTGAACACGAGGTTCACGCCCACGCTCATGTTGGGGGCGAACACGATGCCGATATCTTGTGCGCCTGCGCCCAGTTTGGCTTTTTGTTGCGCATCCAATCCTGTGGTACCGACCACCATGTTGACCTTGTGCTTGCGACAGATCTCCAGGTGGTGCAGCGTACCTTCGGGGCGGGTGAAGTCGATGAGTACGTCCGCGCCTTTCAATGCAGTCTCTATATCGGCGGTGATCTTCACGCCCTCTGTGACCACGTTACCGAGCAAGGCGCTGCCGCCGTGTTCCAGTGCTGCGTGCAACACCAGATCGTCCGCTTGAGCGACACAATCCAGCAACACCTTGCCCATACGTCCGCCACAACCGGCGATGGCGACTTTGATCCTGCTCATTTGTTCTTCTCCTGTGTCGAGATGGCGTTCACAGCGAGCGGCGTCGCATCATCGATGCGCGCCAATACACCTTGCTCGAAATACAAGGTCAAACGTTGGTTCTCTACCACTTTGCCTTGAGTCTCCAAACGATACAGATAGTCCCAACGATTCGCGTGATAGATGTCATTGATGAGCGGCGCACCCAGCACGGCTTTCACCTGCGCCTGCGTCATCCCGAGCCTGATACGGTCACGCATATCCTGCGTGATGAGATTGCCCTGACGGATCTCGATCTTGTGCGGCGTAAAGGTCGGCAGGTAATTGGAAAAGTTGCTGCACGAAGCGAGCAACGCGGAAACAGTGAGGATGAGGATTCGCATTTGATGGATAACTTTCACAGAACAGGCGGCATGATACCGTAAGTCACTCCCTCACCCCAGCCCTCCTCCGTTGGGAGAGGGAGCTAGGTCAAGAGACACCCAACAACTCGGCGGCGTGTTTGCGTGTAGTCTCGGTGATCTTCACCCCGCCCAACATGCGTGCGATCTCTTCCACGCGCTGTTCATCCTTGAGCACTTGGATATGGCTGAGGGTGACGCCCTTCTCTACCGCCTTGCTCACTTGCCATTGATGGTCAGCCTGCGCCGCCACTTGCGGCAGATGGGTGACGCACAATACCTGGTGGCGCCTGCCTAACTGTTTGAGCAGACCACCGACGATCTCTGCCACGCGCCCGCCGATGCCGCTATCCACCTCGTCGAATATCAGGGTGGGCACACTGGCAGCGCTGCTGGCGGCGACCTGGATGGCCAGGCTGATACGCGACAACTCACCGCCCGAGGCGACTTTGGCCAAACTGCGCAAAGGTGAACCTTGGTTCGCCGCCACTTGCAGCTCGACACATTCCAGGCCGTGCA
>JARCRR010000238.1 GCA_029850565.1 Gallionella sp.
AGCGACAACTGTTCGATACCGAAACCCTCGATCAGCTCGATGCCTTGTTCTTCGAGTTGGGTACTCATCGGCGGATAGACATTGGCATCACAGCCGGTGACGCGGTAACCCGCCTGTTTGGCCAGCACGGCGATGCCGCCCATGAAGGTGCCGCAAATGCCGAGGATGTGGATATGTTTGCTCATATTAATCACGCACGAAAAATGAAATACACCGCGCCCATCAGGCACAGCCCCGCCCACAGATAATCCAGTTTCAGCGGCTGGTTCATGTACAGCACCGCGAACGGCACGAAAATGGTCAGCGTGATAACTTCCTGCATGATCTTCAACTGCCCGAGGTTGAGCTGGGTGTAACCGATGCGGTTTGCCGGCACCTGCAGTAGATACTCGAACAGCGCGATGCCCCAACTTACCAGAGCCGCTACATACCAAGGTGATGTCGCCAAGTTCTTCAGATGCCCATACCACGCGAACGTCATGAATAAGTTGGACACCGCCAACATCAGTGCGGTGACCAGCAGCGGGTTGGAAATGAGATTCATCGTTCAGCTTGAGGTTACAAATATGGGATACTTCGACAGCTTATAGTCGGATTCTAGCAGTGAGCTAGGTTAGCGTCAGTCGCTTTAGCTTGATGAGAGAGGCTTTGCTCGTGAATAGTGCGACTGCGTAGGCAAAAAAATGCCCCTGAACCAAAGGGGAAAGATTCAGGGGCACAAGTCTTTACAGGGTAAAGACACCCGCTCAGGGAGGAGAAACGGGAAGCAGCTCTCGCTACTCGCATGCTCAGACGGGACTGTGCGAAAATAGTTCCATTACTTTACAAAATCGTTGGAAATGGCCATGAAAATACTCGGACAATACCCTCAATCTCGGATGCGCCGGATGCGCAGAGATCAATTCTCGCGGGACTTAATGCGTGAGCATATACTCACTTCGGCCGATTTCATTTATCCGGTTTTTGTGCTGGAAGGTAGCAATAAGGTTGAGGAAGTGAAATCCATGCCGGGGGTTCAACGCAAGACTTTGGACCTGCTACTAAAAGATGCAGAGCAATGCGTGAAGTTGGGCGTGCCCGTGATGGCAATCTTCCCCGTGATAGACGCTTCGCTGAAGAGTCTAGATGCGCGTGAAGCATTCAATCCAAATGGACTTGTGCCGCGTGTCGTCGCCGAACTGAAGAAGCACTTCCCAGAATTGGGTGTAATGACGGATATCGCACTGGATCCGTACACCAGCCACGGGCAGGATGGTTTGATCGACGACAGCGGTTATGTCCTAAACGACGAAACCATCGTGGTATTGCAGAAACAAGCCCAATGCCATGCGGCTGCGGGAGCGGACATCGTCGCTCCATCGGACATGATGGATGGTCGCATCGGTGCTGTGCGTGCCGCGCTGGATGCCAACGGGCACATTCATACTCGCATCATGGCGTATTCGGCCAAATATGCCTCCAGCTTCTACGGCCCGTTCCGCGATGCGGTCGGTTCCAGCGGTAACTTGGGCAAAGGCAATAAGTACACCTACCAGATGGATCCCGCGAATTCCGATGAGGCATTGTGGGAAGTTGGTCTTGATTTGCAAGAAGGTGCGGACATGGTCATGGTTAAACCGGGCATGCCTTACCTTGATATCGTGCGCCGCGTAAAAGATGAGTTCAAAGCGCCGACTTTTGTCTACCAAGTGAGTGGCGAATACGCCATGCTCAAGGCTGCCGCCCAGAACGGTTGGTTGAACGAAGAGGCATGCGTACTTGAGTCCTTGTTGGCGTTCAAGCGCGCGGGGGCGGTTGGGATATTGACCTACTTTGCGTTGGACGCTGCACGCTGGCTGAAATCAGGAAGCTAACAACGCTTTCACTGCCGCAATATCCGCGTGAGTATCCAGATGTCTGCTACCGCTGTAACGCGCGTTTTCTGGTAAGACGATGACGTGAATCAGCACACCAGCTTCACTGGTCAGGGTGTAACTTGGAATGGTTTTCTCGTGTCCCCCTACCCGCATTATCCATTCGCCATCTTCAAATTCGATGTTGTTCTTGAGCAAAAACAATAGAACTGCTTTCTCGTCGTCTGAGAACAGCATGAGATTGATATCCGAGTCCTCTCCCGCAGTTCCGCTCAGAACAGAGCCAGTTAAGTACGGATTGAATTCAGCGAACACCTCCATGGCGGTGAGAGCTTCTTCGCGGAGTTGAAGCAGGATGTCGGAGTGACTATCTTGCTGGAATAGCATGCGGTAGCTGTGCAACGCTTCTTCTATTTCTTCATTGCTGGGCAGATGTTGTGAATCCACGGCACCCAGTTGTTTGGCTGCTTTTCGTTTTGCGAAGGCAAAATCGGCGACACCATTTTCTGCCATGATTTTGGCGGCCTGATGCGCAAGCTGCTCACGCATCAGATCCCTTTTTTGGATATGCAGCTTACTCATTAGAAGAGCTGTTCACTTTCGGTCGGCTTGAGAGGCTCTATGGGAACACTGCTTTGCTCGGGTGGTAGATTCTCTTCATAGAAATAGTCGACCCGAGTGCCATCAGAATCGCGTAAGCCGTTCTCATTGATGCGTGCCGTGATGATGTGTTCCGGTATGGAATATTCGATACCAGGAACATCCTTGAGCATCGCACCCATATAGTCGATCCATATTGGAAGTGCTGCGCCACCACCTGTTTCTTTTTCACCAAGGCTGCGAGGATTGTCATAGCCGATCCAAGTGACAGCAACGAGTGTAGGATGAAAGCCGCAGAACCAAGCGTCCATCGCGTCACTGGTTGTTCCTGTCTTGCCGGCGAGATCTTGTCGGCCAAGTGACATGGCTCGGATGGCAGTGCCATGTTTCACCACGTCTTGCATCATATTCACCATGGTGAAGGCATTGCGCACATCCAGAACCTGCTCAGCTCCCTTGCCGGCCTCAACAGGGGTGGTTTGGCTAAGGATGTTGCCTTGCCCGTCTTCGATGCGTTGAATCAGATAGGGGCTCACTCGGTAGCCGCCGTTGGCAAACACTGAATAGCCCCCCAACATTTGCATCGGCGTCACAGAAACAGCTCCCAACGCCATCGTCAGATAGGGGCCGACTTTTTCTTTCTCGAAGCCGAACTTGGTGACATAGTCCTGCGCATATTCGAGACCTATAGATTGTAGTATGCGAATCGACACAAGGTTCTTTGACTTGGTGAGACCTTGTCGCATGCGCATTGGCCCTTCAAATTCGCCATCGAAATTCTTAGGGTCCCACGGTTCACCACCGCTATCTATAGGGTCAACCACAAGTGGCGCATCATTAACGATTGAGGCTGGGGTGAATCCTTTCTCAAGTGCGGCAGAATAGATGAAAGGTTTGAAGCTAGAGCCTGGCTGTCGCCAAGCTTGAGTTACATGATTGAACTGGGTTCTATTGAAGTCAAATCCTCCAACCAGTGCGAAAATTGCACCAGTTCTGGGATCCGCTGAAACGAATGCCGCTTCAGCTTGCGGTAGTTGGGTGATCTCCCAATTATCTTTCGAATTTTTTCTTACCCTGATCAAAGATCCTTTGCGAACTCGACGATTCAGCGCCAGCTTTTCCCCCAACATTTGCTGAGCAAAACGTAATCCCTCGCCATGAATTTCGATTATCTCTCCACCTTTTACAAAGGCGCTGATTCCTTTGGGAGTGATTGATTGCACAATTGCTGGGATAAGATCGTCACTGCTGAGTACATCTTGCAGGGCATCCTCAAGCAACTCCTCGGTATTGTTCTTTATCAAATCTACGTAGCCCTCTGGGCCTCGATAACCATGGCGCTGGTCATATTCCATCACGCCTTTACGCAAGGAAGCATAAGCAACAGACTGATCCTGAGCTCGAATAGTGGTGTGAACGCTGTAGCCCTGCGTGTAGATGTCATCTTGAAAACGGTCATACATCTCTTGACGCACCATTTCAGCTACAAAGCCGGCGTTAACAGAAAATTCTTGATGGTAGGCAGTTTGTTTGGTCTGAATTGGGTCATTCAGAGCAGTATCGAACTCTTCTTTGCTAACGTAACCCAAATCTCTCATGCGTTTCAGGATGTACTCTTGACGTAGCTTTGCACGTTTGGGATTGACAACCGGGTTGTAAGCTCCGGGCGCTTTTGGGAGACCGGCCAGCATAGCCATCTCAGACAGGCTGAGCTTTTCAATCGGCTTCGAGTAGTAAGCTTGTGCCGCGGCACCAAAACCATATGCGCGCTGACCAAGATAAATATGATTGACATATAACTGAAGAATTTCATCTTTGGTTAGATTGTGCTCAATCTTGAAGGCCAAAAGCATCTCATTAAATTTGCGAGTCATCGTTTTTTCTTTGGATAGAAAAAAGTTACGCGCTACCTGCATCGTGATTGTGCTTGCTCCCTGCTTAACTCCACCCGAAGTAAAATTGGAATAGGTTGCCCGCAAGACCCCTATGTAATCAACCCCCCCATGCTCATAAAACCGATCATCTTCTGCCGCCAAGATGGCTTTTATCATTAACGGTGGAACCCGTTCTATCTTGACGAGCTCCCGTCTTTCTTCACCGAATTCACCGATTAACACTCCTTCGGTGCTGTAAACTCGCAAAGGCATTTTGGGGCGGTAATCCGTGAGCGCTTCCAATGAGGGCAGTGTCGGATAAGTCAGCATCGCCGCAAACACTAGAAGCAACAAAAGGAGGAGCGGCAATGCCAGCGCACCTAATGCAGGATAAAACCACCAACGAGAGGCCATAGAGTTCAGGGTCAATATTATGCGTCTTTGGATTATATAGCCCAACCCATGCTAAATTCGCGACATAGAAAAAACTTTACACCTATGGGAGTTATTGCTAGGATTTAAACCACTTTGTACGAAAAAGCGCTAACCATCATATGATTAAAGGAAATTTTGACATTCCGTTAGACTTTTTGCAGACATCGACACCGCCTATGATCGGGGTGGACATTAGCTCATCCTCGGTAAAACTTCTTGAGTTAAGTCAGGTTCCTAAAAAAGGTGGCTTCATTGTTGAGCGGTACGCAATAGAGGAGTTGCCATCAGATGCTGTGAGTGATGGCAATATCAACAATCTTGATGCAGTGTCCGAAGCTTTGCGCCGTGCGTGGAAGCGTATGGGAACGAAAATTCGTAATGTGAGTCTTGCATTGCCTGCTTCGGCCGTAATCAGTAAAAAGATCATGCTTCCCTCGGGGTTGCGTGAGGATGACATGGAATATCAGGTCGAGTCCGAAGCGAACCAGTACATCCCCTTTGCGCTAGATGAGGTCAATCTGGATTTTCAAGTGATTGGACCATCGCCAACCAATCCAGAAGAAGTCGAGGTGCTACTTGCTGCTTCGCGTAAAGCCAACGTTGAGGATCGTGTTGCGGCGGCTCAGTCGGCAGGACTGAAGGCGGTAGTCGTAGATGTCGAGCCCTATGCTGCGGAAGAGGCATTCGAGCTGATACGCGCTCAACTTCCAGGAGGGGCTGTTGATCAATGCGTTGCCGTGGTTGACATTGGCGCCAACGTAATGAACGTAAATGTCCTTCGTAATGGTCAGTCCGTCTATATGCGTGACCAGCAAGTGGGTGGCGCTCAACTAACGTTGCAGATTCAAAACGCATTTGGGCTGTCTGCCGAAGAGGCGGAATCGGCCAAGAGAAACGGTGGATTGCCTGAGAATTACGAAAGCGATGTGTTATCTCCATTCCGGGAGAGTGTTGCGATGGAGGTGGCTAGGGCGCTTCAATTTTTCTTTACCTCTACCCAATACAACGAGGTTAACTACATTGTGCTTGCTGGTGGGTGTGCCACCCTCGCCGGGTTGGATGAAGCGGTTGCGACACGAACTCAGGTAAGTGCATTGGTAGCGAATCCTTTTGAATTGATGGCTCTATCAAGTCGCATCAAACCTCGCCAGTTGCAAACCGATGCGCCGGCTTTAATGATTGCTTGTGGATTGGCAATGCGGAGGTTTGATCCATCATGATACGCATTAACTTATTACCTCATCGCGCTGAGAGACGCCGTGCAAAAAAAATTCAATTCATTGCATTAAGTTTGATTTCTCTTGGAATTGGGGTGCTAATAGTTGTGATGGTACACCTTGCCATTAGTACTCAGATTTCCTACCAAGAGCGGCGCAACGTCTACCTCAAAGAAGAGATAGCTGTGCTTGATAAACAGATTGAAGAAATCAAGAAATTGCGTGAACAAACGCAATCCCTGCTGGCAAGAAAAAACGTAGTTGAGAATCTACAATCGACTAGATCGGATGTGGTTCATCTGCTTGATCAAATGTTGAGGATTTTACCGGACGGGGTGTACCTAAAGAGTGTCAAGCAATCGGGATATAAAATCAGCTTGATTGGGTACGCCCAGTCCAATGCGCGTATTTCAACCTTAATGCGGTCAGTGGAAGATTCTCCTTGGTTGGATTCTCCAACACTAGTTGAGATACATTCTGCAAGTGTAAACGGAGGAAGGGTAAGTGAATTCTCGTTAAACTTTAATTTAACTAAAATCGCGACACCCGTGAGTCCGCTGCCGACAAAATCTGGTGGAAAAGGCTAAGTGGGGCAACAAATGAAATTCATCGAGGAATTAAAACTTATTGACCCCAAAAAGCCAGGTGCATGGCCTTGGTTAATTAAGCTTGCTGCTTTTTTGGCGATCTTTTTGTTAGTAGTTGCATCAGGTGCTTTTTTCGATTGGCAGGGACAGTACGAAAGTTTGAAGCAGATACGGCAGGAAGAAACTCAACTGAGGGATACTTTCTTAGTTAAGAAGAAAGAAGCAATCAACTTGGACATCATCAAGAAACAATTGATTGATACACAGCAGTCTTTTGGTGCTTTGCTGAAGCAATTGCCTAGCAAATCGGAAATGGATGCCCTGCTAACGGACATTAATCAGGCGGGTTTGGGCCGTGGATTGCAATTTGAGCTGTTTCGTCCAGGCACTGAGGTGGCAACTGGTGTGTTTACCGAGCAACCGATTTCTGTAAAAGTAACGGGCAACTACGATGATTTGGGAAATTTTGCGAGTGACATATCCCAACTTCCTCGAATTGTGACTTTAAATGACATCAGTATTTCGCCTTCTGCTGGGGGGCTCGTTATGGATGCGACTGCGAAGACATATCGATACCTTGATGAAAGCGAATTGGCTGCCCAAAAGCGAACTGCCAAATCTGCGGGAGCTAAGAAATGAGCTGGCGCCTCTCAATGTTGTTTACAGTGCTATTGCTTACAGGGTGTGGAGGGGAAGAATTTCAAGATCTTCGCGACTTTGTCAAAAATGCCGGGGCCGACATGCGCGGTAAGGTGGAGCCTCCCCCCGACATAAAACCCTACGAACCTTTTGCTTATGACAATTCAACGTCATTGCCTGACCCCTTTAAACCGCGCAAACAAGATACGCGGAGTTCCAATCGATCTGGGCAGAACCAGCCAGATTTAAATCGTCCAAAGGAAGAGCTGGAAGACTTTCCATTAGAAAGTCTGAAGATGATCGGGTATTTGAATCAGCACAATGTTAGTCATGCGCTGATTCGCTCTTCCGAAGGCAAGATTTACCGAATCAAAACCGGTAATTACATGGGGCTGAATTTTGGACAAGTTTCATCTGTGTCTGAAACCGAGATTAAAATAAAGGAAATGGTTCAGGACAGCGCGGGTGACTGGACTGAGCGTGAAAGCAGTCTACAGCTGGTCGAATGATTAGGAGTGATAAATATGAAACTGTTCAATAATTCAAGCATCATTCGATTGTTTGGCGTGGCTCTCGCCTTACTTACATTAAGTGTTCAGGCTCAGGTTTCGGAAAATTCAGCAGAGGGGATCAATACGATTCAATCCATCAGCTCAAGTAATGAGGCCGGTGGTAAGGTGGTAGTCAAGATCAATTTTAAATTCGCCCCTAGTGCACAACCATCAGCATTTACTATCAATACACCGCCCCGCATTGCGTTCGATTTCCCGAGTACATCAAATGGTCTAGGGAAATCCCTGCAGGAGTTTGGGCAAGGGGAATTGCGTAGTGCCAATATCGTTCAAGCAGGGAGTCGCACGCGCTTGGTGATTAACCTGGTGCAGATGTTGGGTTATGACACTCGCATTGAAGGTAATGATGTGCTGATCACATTCCAACCCAAAGGTACCGGAGGTGGTAGTGAGCCAGTGGCAGATGCACATTTTGCCGATGTTTCTGCCGGGGCGCAAAAACACAGCCTTCGTGATGTTGATTTTCGTAGAGGAAAGAACGGTGAAGGTCGCATACAAGTTGATTTGTCGGATGCAGACATTGGCATTGACATAAAACAGCAGGGAAAGGCCCTTGTTGTAGATTTTCAGCGGACGACATTGCCGCGCAACTTACAGCGTAAGTTAGATGTTTCTGATTTTGCTACACCTGTCCAATTGGTTGATGCTTTTGTGCAGGGTGGGAATGCAAGACTTTCTATTGAGCCCAAAGGGCTGTGGGATTATTCCGCATACCAGACGGACAATAAATTCATTGTCGAAATAAAAGCCGTTGTTGAGGATCCGAATAAATTAGTTAAAGGTAACGTCTCTGGATATTCTGGCGAAAAGCTCACGCTCAACTTTCAGAATATTTCAACACGTGAAGCTTTGAGCGTGATCGCGGATTTCACGGGCCTCAATATGGTAATTAGCGACACAGTATCTGGAAGTCTGACATTGCGATTGAAGGATGTCCCGTGGGATCAGGCCTTCGATATCATCCTGCAGAGCAGGGGGTTGGATATGCGCAAGAATGGTAACGTGATTCAAGTTGCCCCTCGCGAAGAGATTGCGGCAAAGGAAAAGATCGATTTCTCCTCACGTCAGGAAATCACCGAGCTGGAACCGCTCCGCACGGAGAATTTTCAGCTTGCGTACGCAAAAGCGGCAGATATCGTGAAGTTGATCTCCGACGAAAAGCAGAAAATATTGTCGAAACGGGGAAGTACGACTTTCGACCTTAGAACCAATTTGTTGTTTGTTAGAGATGTCCCAGCCAGTTTGGAGGAAGTTAGGAAATTGATCAAGCTGGTGGACGTACCTGTTCGTCAAGTGTTGATTGAGGCGCGATTCGTTGAGGCGGGAGAGACCTTCAATCACACATTGGGAGGGAGGTTGGGATATACAGGCCCAACACAAGCGCAGGGCGGTTTGTTCCCTGTGGGGGGCGGCAGGGCAACTGTGAGTACAAATGTGAACTTACCGGGTGCTGCGTCTGGTCTAGGCGGTTTGACGATGACCTTGTTTAATGCGGCTGCCACCAAGACGTTGACGCTGGAACTGAATGCGTCTGCGATTGATGGCACAACCAAAAATATTGCTAGTCCACGCGTAGTGACGGGTGACAAGACACCGGCTACGATCGAATCGGGTGTCGAGGTTCCATATCTTCAGGCTAGTAGTAGTGGTGCAGCCAATGTCGCGTTTAAGAAAGCAGTATTAAGCTTAATCGTAACACCTCAGATTACTCCTGAAGATAGTGTGACAATGAAAGTTAGCGTGACACAGGATTCGGTTGGGAATATCTATGCGGGTGTGCCGAGCATCAATACCAAGAAGGTTGACACCCAAGTTCTCGTGGAAAACGGAGGTACAGTTGTCATTGGCGGTGTGTACACGCAAGATGAGTCTGATTCCACCTCTTCTATTCCTGGCTTGAGTGACATTCCTGTGATGGGCTGGTTGTTTAAACAAAACACTCAGGTAAAAAGTAAAAAGGAACTGTTAGTGTTCATCACGCCAAAGATATTGAAGGATACTTTGGGTTCCAATTGATATTCGGCTTGATCAATCGATAGCCCGGCATCTGCCGGGCTTTTGTTTTGGAGAAGCGAGAAAGAATTCCGCTACAATTCCCAGTATGAGCGACACGACTTCACACAAGCACTCCTCGGGCAATGTCATCTTGATCGGCATGATGGGTTCTGGCAAAACAACCGTAGGCAAGCTGTTGGCAAAGCATTTAGGCAAGTCTTTTGTCGATAGCGACGAAGAAATACAGAGGCGTACCGGTGTTACGATTCCCCATATATTTGATGTTGAGGGAGAGGCTGGATTCAGGCAAAGAGAGAACGCTGTTCTAGAAGATCTGGCGAAACGAAGTGATCTTGTAATAGCAACGGGTGGTGGTGCCATCCTGAGTCCACAAAATCGTTCGGTGCTTAAACACTGTGGTGCGGTGGTCTATCTCAAAAGCAATGTGCATGAGCTTTGGCAGCGCACGCGTCACGACACAAACAGGCCATTGCTACAAACTGCTGATCCGCGGGGGAAATTACAGGAGTTGTTCGAGCAGCGTGATCCACTCTATGCGGAAATTGCTGATATTGTCATGCATACCGGCAAGCAAAGTGTTCATGTCTTGCTGATGCGACTCCAACAGAAACTTCAAGAGTTGAGTGCGCATTCCAATGTTGGAGAAATTGATTCAATGAAAACGCTTAGTGTTGGTTTGGCCGAACGCAGTTACCCGATACATATTGGCAGTGACTTGCTAAACAGGCCGGAGTTGCTGTTGCCTTATCTGCCTAGTAAGCGAGCCATGATTGTCAGCAACACGACGGTTGCACCACTGTATCTGGGTAGGCTGACCGAGGTCTTGGCAAAACACCAGATTCAAATTGAAAACATCGTTCTTCCAGACGGCGAGCAGTACAAGAGCGGTGAGTCGATGAATGTGATCTACGATGCACTGTTGCGAGCAAGGTGCGAGCGCAGTACACCAATTATCGCCCTAGGTGGCGGTGTGATCGGAGACATGGCGGGATTCGCAGCTGCCAGTTATCTGCGCGGCGTCCCCTTCATTCAGATACCAACAACGCTTTTGTCGAAAGTCGACTCTTCTGTCGGGGGAAAGACGGGCATCAATCATCCCTTGGGTAAGAACATGATTGGTGCGTTCTATCAACCCTTGGTTGTTCTGGCAGATGTCTCGACTTTGGATACTTTGCCCGACAAAGAATTGCGCGCGGGAGTGGCAGAGGTTATCAAGTATGGATTGATACGCGATGTACCATTTTTGGAATGGTTGGAGGGCAATATTGAAAAACTGCTTGCGCGCGACAAAGCGGCTTTGCAATATGCCATCGCGCGGAGCTGCGAAAACAAAGCCGAAGTCGTCGGTGCGGATGAGCGTGAGAGTGGTGAGCGTGCGTTGCTGAATCTTGGACACACTTTCGGTCACGCGATAGAGAATGGCATGGGCTATGGAGCATGGCTACATGGTGAGGCTGTTGCGACCGGGACCGTCATGGCTACCGATTTGTCGCATAGGCTCGGCTGGTTGAGTGCGGAGGATGTGGTGCGCGTACGCAAATTGTTCGAACGCGCAGGATTGCCAACTATAGGTCCCAAATTGGGAACGGAAAAGTATATGCAATTGATGGGCTTGGACAAGAAGGTGGCGGACGGAAAAATACGTTTTGTGCTCTTGAAGTCATTAGGACATGCCATCATGACGGGAGACGTGCCGCAGGCGATGTTGGAACAGACGCTGGAGGCTTGCAGTGGCTGAACAGCGGTTAGCCCCCTGTGCGGTCAGCGTCAGTGTACGTGGCAGACGAATAAATGAGCCTGTGCCCATAGGTCGCAGTGAGTTTCAACGTGATCGCGATAGGATCATTCACTCGGCAGCATTCCGACGCCTTGAATATAAGACTCAAGTATTCGTCAATCACGAAGGCGATCTGTTCCGTACCCGCCTCACCCACAGTATCGAGGTTGCCCAGATCGGTCGTTCCATCGCACGACGTCTCCACCTGAACGAGGATTTGGTGGAAGCGATATCGCTCGCTCACGACCTTGGACATACACCGTTCGGTCATGCGGGGCAGGAGGCTTTGAATGCATGCATGAAAGACCATGGAGGGTTCGAGCACAACTTGCAATCCTTGCGCGTCGTGGATGTGTTGGAAGAAAAATATGCGGCGTTTGATGGGTTAAATCTATGTTTTGAAACGCGCGAAGGCATTCTCAAACACTGCTCATTAGCCCATGCTGCCGAACTGGGGGAGGTGGGTGTGCGCTTCTTGAGCGATCAGCGCCCATCGCTAGAAGCCCAGATCGCCAACCTGGCAGACGAGATTGCCTATAACAATCATGATGTGGATGACGGCCTTCGTTCCGGCCTGCTCACCTTGGAGCAATTGTCGTCGGTGCGCCTGTTCTCAGAACATCTTGAGGAGGTTCATAAGGTATTTCCCGGTTTGGCGGAGCGTAGGGTGGTACATGAGACTGTGCGTCGCATGATCAACTCTCTGGTTACCGATCTTATCGAGCAGACTGAATCCAACATCCGACGATACGCACCCACAAGTCTGGATGAAGTGCGCTCGGCCCCAACAATAGTGGCTTTTAGCCAAGAGATGCATGAAAAGAATCGAGAGTTGAAGTCCGTGCTGCGTACTCAACTATATCGACACTACCGTGTGATGCGCATGAGTGCCAAAGCGCGGCGCATCATTAGCGAGCTATTTCAAGCATTCATGGACGACTCGCGTCTGCTTCCCCCCCAGTTCGCTCCGCAATCGGAACAATCTAAAGCCAGACTGGTATCCGACTATATCGCGGGCATGACAGATCGTTATGCCATCCGCGAACACCGGCGTATTTTTGCCGTAGAAGAGATTTAGCCGCCTAGCTGGTTGCCCTTCCCCCCTGGTTTAAGGTAGCATTCCCGCCCTTTCGGATAGATTTTGGAAGGCGGCTGATGCCGCCATTTTGTTGCAACCATCGAGGTGAGAAACAAGTGAACAATTCTTCGTTGCCTGCGCAGCAAGGTCTCTATGACCCGCGCAATGAACATGATGCATGTGGTGTTGGTTTCGTCGCACATATCAAAGGTAAAGCCAGTCATGACCGAGTCAGTCAAGGTCTGCAGATTCTCGAGAATCTGACGCATCGCGGTGCGGTCGGCGCTGATCCCTTGGCGGGTGATGGCGCGGGTATCCTGATCCAGATCCCAGACCAGTTCCTGCGTGACGAGATGAACTGGGGCGGTATCCAGTTGCCACCGGTGGGAGACTACGGCGTTGGCATGTTGTTCTTGCCGCGCGATGCCGCTGCGCGAGCGGCTTGTGAGCAGATCATTGTTGATAAGGTCGCGGCGGAAGGTCAGACCATCATCGGCTGGCGTGATGTCCCCGTCGACAACAGCACGCTCGGTGAAAGCGTCAAAGCACTTGAACCAGTGGTGCGCCAAGTGTTCATCGGTCGCGGCAAGAAGACCGCAGACCAAGATGCCTTCGAGCGTAAATTGTTCGTCATCCGCAAGACTGCAGAGCATGCCATCAGCAAGCTGGCGAAAAATCAAGGCAAGGGTTTCTATGTTCCTTCCATGTCGTCGCGTACTGTGGTGTACAAGGGCATGTTGCTGGCCGACCAGGTCGGCAAATATTTCGTCGACCTGCAAGATGCGCGCGTAGTCAGTACCTTCTCCTTGGTTCACCAGCGCTTCTCTACCAACACTTTCCCGACTTGGAATCTGGCACATCCGTTCCGGATGATCGCGCACAACGGCGAGATCAACACCTTGCGTGGCAACGTGAACTGGATGGCGGCTCGCCATGCGGCGATGTCGTCGAAGTTGCTGGGCGAGGACCTGGAAAAATTGTGGCCGCTTATCGTCGAAGGTCAATCCGATTCGGCTTGTTTCGACAATGCGCTTGAATTGCTGGTGGCAGGTGGCTATTCATTGCCGCACGCCATGATGTTGTTGATCCCCGAAGCGTGGGCAGGCAATCCCCTGATGGATGAAGAGCGTCGCGCATTCTACGAATATCATGCCGCGCTGATGGAGCCGTGGGACGGTCCGGCAGCCGTCGCATTCACGGATGGTCGTCAGATTGGCGCAACATTGGATCGTAACGGACTGCGTCCGGCGCGTTATCTCATCACTGACGATGATGTCGTGCTGATGGCTTCCGAGATGGGTGTGTTGCCTATCCCGCAAAGCAAGATCGTAAAGAAATGGCGCTTGCAACCGGGCAAGATGTTCCTCATCGACATGGAGCAAGGCCGCATCGTTGACGACGCAGAACTCAAGAAGCAGATTGCGACAGCAAAGCCGTATCGCAAGTGGATCGAGCAATCTCGCTACTTCCTCGATGACATGCCTAAGGTGGCAGACAAGAGCGCAGCGCAGGTCAGCTTGCTGGATGCACAACAGGCATTCGGTTACACGCAAGAAGATCTGAAGTTCATCATGTTGCCATTGGCGAGCGCGGGCGAAGAAGCGACCGGCTCCATGGGTAACGACGCTGCACTGCCCGTGTTGTCGAGCAAGAACAAAGTGCTTTACAACTATTTCAAACAATTGTTCGCGCAAGTGACCAATCCGCCAATCGATCCGATTCGTGAAGAGATCGTGATGTCGCTCACTTCTTTCATTGGGCCCAAACCGAATCTGTTGGGTATCGACGAAACGAAACCTGCGCTGCGCTTGGAGGTGCATCAGCCTGTGTTGTCGCTGGAAGACATGGCGAAGTTGCACGGTATCGACAAGCTGACCAAGGGCCAATACAAATCCAAGGTACTCGATCTGACCTATGCGGTGAAGAACGGTGCGGCAGGTTGTGAAGCGGCTATCGCCGATCTGTGCAAAGCGGCAAACAAAGCAGTTGCTGGCGGCTTCAATGTGTTGATCCTGTCTGACCGCGCGGTATCCGAGAAGCGCGTAGCGATTCCTGCTTTGCTGGCAACAGCGGCAGTGCACCATCATCTGGTCAAAGAAGGTCTGCGTACCAGCACCGGTCTGGTAGTGGAGACCGGCTCTGCACGCGAAGTGCATCACTTCGCTTTGCTCGCAGGTTACGGTGCGGAAGCGGTCTGTCCATGGCTGGCGTTCGACAGCATCGAGCAATTCGAATTGCCGGTCGGTGTGAGCGCCAAGGACGGGCAGAAACGTTTCATCAAGGGTGTCAACAAGGGCTTGCTCAAGGTGATGTCCAAGATGGGTATCTCCACCTATCAATCCTATTGTGGATCGCAGATATTCGAAGCCATCGGCCTCAATGCTGATTTCGTGAAGAGGTATTTCACCGGAACGGCGACGCAGATCGAAGGTATCGGCCTGCAAGATGTTGCGGAAGAAGCGATGCGTATGCACAGCGCAGCGTTCGGCACCGATCCGGTACTGGCGAACATGCTGGAAGCGGGCGGTGATTATGCCTTCCGTATCCGTGGTGAAGACCACACATGGACGCCGGACTCCATCGCCAAGCTGCAACATGCGACCCGCTCCAACAATTTCAATACCTACAAAGAGTACGCCAAGCTCATCAACGACCAGACACAACGTCAGATGACCTTGCGCGGGTTGTTCGAGATCGGGTCGGTCGGAGCGCCAGTCCCCTTGGCTGAAGTCGAGCCAGCCAAGGAGATCGTCAAACGTTTCGTGACGGGTGCGATGTCATTGGGTTCTATTTCTACTGAAGCACATGCCACACTGGCAATCGCCATGAATCGTATCGGCGGCAAGTCGAACACCGGTGAAGGTGGCGAGGATGCCAACCGCTTCAAGTTGTTGCAAGGCGGTGAGAAGTTGTCCGAGATCATCGGCAAGAATCGTATCGAAGCTGACCAAACCATGAAGGCGGGCGACTCTTTGCGTTCGCGTATCAAGCAAGTCGCGTCGGGGCGTTTTGGTGTTACTGCGGAATATCTGAGCAGTGCAGACCAGATCCAGATCAAGATGGCGCAGGGCGCGAAGCCGGGCGAAGGCGGTCAATTGCCGGGTGGAAAAGTATCCGAGTACATCGGTAAATTACGTCATTCCGTTCCTGGTGTTGGTTTGATTTCTCCACCACCGCATCACGATATTTACTCTATCGAGGACTTGGCGCAACTCATCCATGACCTGAAGAACTCCAATCCGTCCGCCTCCATCTCGGTGAAGCTGGTATCGGAAGTGGGCGTGGGTACGGTTGCGGCAGGTGTGTCCAAAGCCAAGGCTGATCACATCGTCATCTCCGGTTATGACGGCGGTACGGGTGCGTCGCCACAATCCTCCATCAAGCATGCGGGTACGCCGTGGGAGTTGGGCTTATCTGAAGCGCAACAGACTTTGGTGTTGAACAAATTGCGCGGCCGTGTCGGCCTGCAAGTCGATGGTCAGTTGAAGACAGGTCGTGATGTGTTGATCGGCGCGTTGCTCGGCGCGGACGAATTCGGTTTTGCCACCGCGCCGCTGGTCGTCGAGGGTTGCATCATGATGCGCAAGTGTCACCTCAATACCTGCCCGGTCGGCGTGGCGACACAAGACCCTGCATTGCGCAAGAAATTCACAGGCCAGCCAGAACACGTCGTGAACTACTTCTTCTTTGTTGCTGAAGAGGTGCGCGAATTGATGGCGCAGATGGGTATCCGCAAGTTCGATGACCTCGTTGGTCGTAGCGATCTATTGGACATGCGCAAAGGCATAACACACTGGAAAGCCAAGGGCTTAGATTTCACCAAGGTATTCCATCAGCCTAACGTTCCAGCCAGCGTCGCACGTCGTCACTTGGAAGAGCAGGATCACGGATTGAACGAAGCACTCGACAATGACCTCATCGCGCAATCCAAAGAAGCGCTGGACGCGAAGCGTACCGTCAGCATCGAAACGGGCGTACGCAACGTCAATCGCAGCGTCGGTGCCATGTTGTCGCACGAAGTGGCGAAGCGTCACGGCAATGCAGGCCTACCCGATGACACCATCCGCGTGAAATTGACGGGCACAGCTGGGCAAAGCTTCGGCGCATTCTTGGCGCACGGCATCAGCTTCCAACTGGAAGGTGAAGGCAACGACTACGTGGGCAAGGGTCTGTGCGGTGGACGCATCATCGTCAAGCCGTCTGTGGACAGCAAACTGACAGCAGCCGACAACATCATCGTCGGCAACACCGTTCTGTACGGGGCAACCGCAGGTGAGTGCTATTTCAACGGTGTGGCTGGCGAGCGTTTCGCCGTGCGCAACTCGGGCGCGATCGCAGTCGTCGAAGGTCTGGGCGATCACGGTTGCGAATACATGACCGGCGGTATGGTCGTGGTGTTGGGACAGACAGGTCGCAACTTCGCGGCAGGTATGTCCGGCGGCGTGGCTTACGTGTTGGATGAAGACGGTGGTTTCGCGCAGCGTTGCAACATGTCGATGGTGCAACTTGAAGCTATTCCGGAAGAGGCGGCCGCGAGCGAGACAGGTGAAGTCGACTCCAAAGGTCGTGTGCATTTCAATCATCTGAACAAAGCTGACGAAGCAGCATTGCGCGGCAAGATCGAGAAGCATCTGCGTTACACCGGTAGCGCACGTGCCAAGCAGATATTGGATAACTGGGGTGCTTACTTGCCCAAGTTCATCAAGGTCATGCCAACTGAATATCGTCGTGCGCTGTTGGAAATCGCAGCGCAACAGAAGGAGGCCGCATAATGGGCAAGCCAACTGGTTTCATGGAGTTCGATCGAGTCAACGAAGGCTACGCGCCCGTCGAACAACGGCTGAAACATTACCAAGAGTTCGTCGCGCATCTGAGCGATGCTGAAGCGAAACAGCAGGGTGCGCGTTGTATGGATTGCGGCATCCCGTTCTGCAACAACGGCTGCCCGGTCAACAACATCATCCCCGACTGGAACGACCTGGTGTATCGCGGCAACTGGAAGCAGGCGCTGGACGTGCTGCACTCCACCAACAACTTCCCCGAAGTGACCGGGCGCATCTGCCCGGCGCCGTGCGAGGCGGCGTGCACGCTCAACATCAACAACGAAGCGGTCGGCATCAAGTCCATCGAGCACGCCATCATCGATAAGGGCGGCGAGAACGGCTGGGTCGTGCCGCAACCCGCGCAGAAGAAGACCGGCAAGAAAGTCGCTGTGGTCGGTTCCGGTCCCGCCGGACTGGCGGCCGCGCAGCAACTTGCGCGCGTCGGTCACAGCGTCACCGTGTTCGAGAAGAACAGCCGCATCGGTGGTCTGATGCGCTACGGCATCCCTGACTTCAAGTTGGACAAGCGCCTCATCGATTGGCGCATGGGGCAATTGGAGGCCGAGGGTGTGAAGTTTGAAGTGAACACCTTCATCGGTAAGGACGCCTTGGGTAAGGGCGTTACCAATGACGCGAAGAAGACCATTAGCCCCGCTGCATTGCAGAAGGACTTCGATGCGGTCGTCCTCGCAGGTGGTTCAGAACAGCCGCGCGACCTGCCTGTTCCGGGACGTGAATTAAAAGGCGTTCATTACGCGCTGGAATTCTTGATCCCGCAAAACAAGGAAGTCGCGGGCGACGGCAAGAACCCCATCAACGTCGCAGGTAAACATGTCGTCGTCATCGGCGGCGGTGACACGGGTTCTGATTGCGTAGGCACATCCAATCGTCACGGCGCCGCCTCGGTCACGCAGATCGAAGTGATGCCGCGCGCACCAGACCAAGAGAACAAGGCGATGACATGGCCGTACTGGCCGATGAAGCTGCGTACTTCCAGTTCGCATGACGAAGGCTGTACACGTGACTGGGCCATCTCGACCAAGGAATTCGTGGGTGAGAACGGCGTACTCAAGGCGCTGAAATGCGTGCGTGTGGAATTCAAGGAAGGCAAGATGGTCGAGGTCGCGGGTAGCGAGTTCGAGTTGAAGGCCGACCATGTGTTCCTCGCGATGGGCTTCACCAATCCGTTGGCGCAAGTATTGGATGCGTTCGGCGTGGAGAAAGATGCACGTGGCAATGCAAAAGCGCCGACCGACGGTGACAAGTGCTATCAGACCAGCGTGAAGAAGGTTTTCGCTGCGGGCGATATGCGCCGCGGTCAATCGTTGGTGGTGTGGGCTATCCGCGAAGGTCGCCAAGCGGCACGCGCGGTGGATGAGTTCCTAATGGGCAGCAGCGTTCTGCCTCGATAAGAAAAGAGAAAAATGAACTTCAAAGTAAAGAACGACACCTTCCTGCGTGCTTTGTTGCGCCAGCCGACCGAATACACTCCACTGTGGATGATGCGTCAGGCAGGACGTTACTTGCCTGAGTATCGTGCCACACGTCGTACGGCAGGAAGCTTCTTGGGACTGTGCAAGAACCCGAACTTCGCAACCGAAGTGACGTTGCAACCTATAGACCGCTTTCCGTTGGATGCGGCGATTTTGTTTTCGGATATTCTGACCGTCCCCGATGCGATGGGACTGGGTTTGTACTTCGCCGAAGGTGAAGGTCCGAAGTTCGAGCGCCCTATCGTTACCGAAGCAGATATCAAGAAATTGCATGTGCCTGATATCGGCACAGATTTGAAGTATGTGACCGATGCAGTGTCGCAGATCCGTAAAGCACTGGATGGTCGAGTGCCATTGATTGGCTTCTCGGGCAGTCCGTGGACGCTGGCGTGCTATATGGTCGAAGGTGGCGGTAGCGACGACTACGCCAAGGTGAAGACTATGATGTACAAAGAGCCGAAGATGATGCACAGCATCCTCGAGGTGACTGCACAGACGGTGACGGCTTACCTCAACGCGCAGATCGAAGCGGGCGCACAAGCCGTGATGATCTTCGATTCGTGGGGCGGGGCTTTGTCACACTCGGCGTTCCATGAATTCTCGCTGGCCTACACCAAACGCATCGTCGAAGGCTTGATTAAGGAAAAAGACGGCGTGCGCATCCCGTCCATCGTGTTCACCAAGGGCGGCGGCCTGTGGATTGAGAGCATTGCCGACAGCGGTTGCGATGCGGTCGGTCTGGATTGGACCATGGACATCGGTATCGCGCGCCAAAAGGTCGGCCATAAGGTCGCGTTGCAAGGCAACCTCGATCCGACCGTGTTGTTCGCTACACCGGACGTCATCCGCAATGAAGTGGAAAAGGTGCTGAGCAGTTACGGTTACGGCAGCGGCCATGTGTTCAATCTGGGCCACGGAATCTCGCAACACACCGACCCCGAGAACGCAGCGGCATTAGTACAAGCCGTACACGAGCTGAGTAAAAAATATCACTAGAATCAGCACCTAGCTTCAAAGGTTATAAACAGGCGCTAATATTCATCGAAGGCCATGGGACGAAAATTCCATGGCCTTTTGCATTGCAAGCGTAACTTGTTGTTTATAAATGATGTAGCGGGTTGTATGGAAATTGAGCGGCAGAAAAAAACCGTATACACCATTTAGAGTTAGCGCTTTTGTAGGGTGTTTTTCCACATTGTTATCCACAGGAAATGTGTATAAGAGAAAATACCTATATAGCTCAATGCGATTGGCTAAACTTCGTAGAAATCACCAGAGAGAATCCGCATAACATGTCCATCATTCGCATCGCGCTAGACGTGCCTTTGTCAACACTTTTCGATTACGAATTGAGTGGCGGAACACCTCTTGAGATCGGGCAGCGTGTAGTCGTCCCCTTCGGGAAAAAAGAGGTGGTTGGCATCGCGATGGAGCGGATGGAGCAGTCTGATCTAGAGGTGTCGCGCATCAAATCGGTGCTGCGCGTCTTGAATGATGTGCCACCCTTGCCGATGGAACTGCTGACCTTACTGCGCTTCTGTAGCGACTACTATCACTACCCGATCGGAATGACGGCGTTGTCAGCCTTGCCAACGCGCTTGCGCGCTGTTGAACCTATTGCAATGAAGCAGGCGCTGTTCTACACATTGAGTGAAGCGGGCAAAACGCTGGACATCGCTGACTTGCCCAAGCGCCGCATAGTGCAGCAGCGCATTCTGCAAGCCTTGCAACAAGCGCCTGTGAGCGGTGAGCAGTTGCGCAGTCTGTCATCCACCTCACCCGCAGCACTCAAGGCGTTGTTGGAGGCGGGTTGGATCGCAGCTTGCGCGCCGTCATCCAGCACCTCGCATATCTTCAATAACGCGCATGCGCTTACGGATGAACAGCAACACGCGGTGGATGCCGTCGTGCGGCAAACAGGCTATGGCTGCTTCCTGCTGCATGGCATCACCGGCAGCGGCAAGACCGAGGTGTACGTGCACCTGATGGACGCGATGCTGACGCGTGGGGGGCAGGTGTTGTTGTTGGTACCCGAGATCAATTTGACGCCGCAACTGGAGAACTATTTCCGCAGCCGTTTCCCTGATGTCGAGTTGGTGAGCTTACACAGCGGCTTGGCTGAGGGAGAACGTGCACAGAATTGGCTGAAGGCACAATCGGGTGCGGCGCGGATTGTGTTGGGCACGCGCCTTTCCATCTTCACGCCGCTACCCAAGTTGAGTCTGATCTTGGTGGACGAGGAGCACGACGCTTCGTTCAAACAGCAAGACGGCCTGCGTTATTCGGCGCGTGATGTGGCGATCTTTCGTGCCAATCAGCGCGGCATACCCATCGTGCTCGGCTCGGCAACGCCCTCGTTGGAGAGTTGGCACAACGCGCAGAGTGGTCGCTATATCTTGTTGAAGCTCACGCAGAGGGCGGTGCAGCCCGCCACCTTGCCAACGGTGCGCTGCCTTGATGTGGGCCAGTTGCCGTTGCAGGAAGGGCTGAGTGAGCCATTGCTCACCGCTATTGGTGTGCGCCTACGACGCAAAGAGCAGAGTCTCATCTTCATCAATCGTCGCGGCTATGCACCGGTGCTGATGTGTACGGCATGCGGCTGGCTATCCGAATGCAAGCATTGCGCCGGCAAGTTGGTATTGCACCTCAAAGACCGCACCTTGCGCTGCCACCACTGCGGTGCACAACAGCGTGTTCCTAAGGCGTGCCCGACCTGCGGCGACGTCGATCTCAAGCCGGTCGGCATGGGGACGCAACGTATCGAAGATGCATTGCGGGCACACTTTCCGGATGCGCGAATCTTGCGCGTGGACCGGGACAGTACGCGCAACAAAGGCGCGTGGGATGCCATGCGCAAGCTGATCCACGATGGCGAGGTCGACATTCTGATCGGTACGCAGATGCTGGCCAAAGGGCACGACTTTCCCAATCTCACATTGGTCGGCGTATTGAATCCCGATGGCGGCCTGTACAGTGCCGATTTCCGCGCATCGGAAAAACTATTCGCCCAACTCACGCAAGTCGGCGGTCGCGCGGGGCGTGCAGACAAGGTGGGCGAGGTGATCGTGCAGACCGCCTTCCCGACTCATCCTTTGTTCCATGCCTTACGCGCGCATGATTACGCAGCGTGGGCGCAGATACTATTGGAAGAACGCAGGTCGGCGGGTTTCCCGCCTTTCATGTTTCAAGTCTTGTTAAGCGCAGAAGGTAAACAGGAAGGCGAAGCGATGGCCTTTTTGAAGCGCGCGCGTGCTGCCGCAGTAGAATTGAACATGCAGGTCGAGGTGTATGGCGTGCTTCCAGCGGCGATGCCGAAACGTGCCAACCATTACCGCGCACAGTTGTTGGTGCAGAGTGATAAGCGAAAGTCGTTACAAGATTTCCTGCGCAGATGGAAGCCGCAACTGGATGCGATGCCGACCCAGCGAATTCGTTGGTCTTTAGACATAGACCCGATGGAGTTTTGAAGTATCACCCGATAGGGTTATGAATCCCTTGGCGATGGGGGGCTATAATGCGCGGAAAATTAATTTTGAAATGGGATCGATAATGAAAGAGATTCAACGTTTCACCCTCGCCGATCTGACGTTACCCATGAAGACTTTGTTCTCCGGCTACCTGCTGGTGATCGGTTTGGGTTTGTTGTTTGCGGGGGCGCAGATCATGCTTACACACGGCATGGCTGATGGCAAACTGGGATTGTCGGTCGACGACATCATCTACAGTTATCACGGCAATCGTGAAGGCGGCTCGAAGTTGGTGTCCAAGCTCAACGGCTCGATGAAAGACAATGCTCCTCCCGAAGTGCGCCTCGCGATGATCAAGTGGGCGGAGAATGGCGCACCCGCGGAAGAATGGGACGAAAAGATATCCATGGATGTGGATCAATACTGCGCTCCCTGCCATGCCAATATTCCGGGTCTAGCCAATATCACCGACAAAGCAGTGATGGATGAGATGATCAAGTTGGATGAGGGGCAATCGCCGTCCACACTGACTCGCGTCTCACATATCCACCTGTTCGGTATCTCGTTCATCTTCTTCTTCGTGGGCTGGATATTCACTTATGCGACAGGCATCTCCCAGCTGAATAAGGCAATCATCATCTCTGTTCCTTTCCTGTTCTTGATCGTTGACGTGCTGTCATGGTGGTTGACCAAATGGAATCCCAATTTTGCCTGGTTGGTCATCATTGGCGGTTTCGGATATAGCTTATCCGCTGCCATCATGATCTTCACCGCGCTGTATCAGATGTGGATATTGCCGCGCCGCAGGGCCAAACCGCTGGATCCCACCCCCCAGTGAGTCTTGTTGTGGAAGCAGACAAGCAATTGATTGCAGCCATCGCCGCCGTTACAGGCGGCGATGGCATTTTGACGGGCGAAGCGACAGCTACATTTTGCAAAGATTGGCGCGGCCGATATGCGGGAAATGCGCTGGCAGTTGTATTTCCATCCGACACTCAACAAGTCAGCGCAGTAGTAAAGATGTGCGCTGAAAACAAAGTCGCCATCGTGCCGCAAGGGGGTAACACCAGTTTATGCGGTGCATCTGTTCCCCTGTCTGACGGTAGCAAACAGATCATCATCAATCTCTCGCGCATGAATCGCATATGTGGCGTCGATGCGCTCAACTACACCATGACGGTCGAGGCGGGCTGCAAGCTTGCCGCGCTATATGAGGCGGCGGAGCAGCAAGACAGACTCTTTCCGCTCGGTCTCACTGCCATCGCACCGCACTGCGAGATCGGGGGTAACCTGTCAACGAATGCTGGCGGTATCGGTGTGCTGCGTTATGGCAGTGCGCGCGATCTCGTACTGGGCCTGGAAGTCGTCTTGCCGGACGGGCGAATCTGGAATGGTCTGCGCAGTCTGCGCAAGGACAATACCGGCTATGACCTCAAGCACCTGTTCATCGGTGCGGAAGGCACGCTTGGCATCATCACCGCCGCCGTGCTCAAACTCTATCCGCGCCCCAAGTCGATGGCAACTGCCTGCATCGCGGTGCGCGATCCCGCTGCTGCGGTAGCGTTGCTTTCGCATCTGCGCGCCACCTGCGGCGACAAGATCAGCGGCTTCGAAATCATCTCGCGCTCCTGTCTCGACCTCGTGTTCAGGCACATTGCCGACACGCACGAACCTTTCACCGGCAAGCACGAATGGATCGTCATAGCGAAACTGGCCGATGTGCTGCCAGCGCCGCTGGATACGGCTCTGTGCGATGCGCTCAAGTCGTTCGGCAGCGGCATTCTTGAATTTGACATCGCCGCCGATGAGTCTAAAGCGGAACGCTGGTGGAAACTGCGCAAGAACATCGCCGAGGCGCAGAAGGCGGAAGGCATCAGTATCAAGCACGATGTCTCCGTACCCATCAGTAGTGTGGCGGAATTCATCGCGCAAGCCAGTACTGCATTGCGCAATACCTATCCCAGCATCCGCATAGTTGCTTTCGGTCATATCGGTGATGGCAACATCCACTACAACATCTCAATGCTAGATGCGTCAAAGAACGCAGCCTTCATTGAACAGCAAGAGCGCGGCGTGAATCGTATCGTGTATGAGGTCGTGGCAAGGCTCAATGGCAGCATTAGTGCCGAGCACGGTCTGGGGCAGTTGAAGCGCGAAGAGATCGCTCACTACAAGAGCGCATTGGAGTTGGAATTGATGCGCAAAATCAAACAGACTCTAGACCCTAACGGCCTGATGAATCCAGAGAAAGTGATTTGATGCAATGGTGACGGTTCTTGATTTTTTGCCGTTGCAGGGAAGGCAACAGTACATAGGGATGTTGTAGAATCAACCCAACATTGGGCATGCGCACAGAACAGATATTCGGAATCAAATTTCAAATAGAGGATGTCATGAACAAAAATATCTTTGCACTCGCAATACTGCTGATCTTTCTGACTGGATGTTCGGAAAAACAGGGGCCAAAAGATCTTTCGAAATTACCCTTGGATCTAGAGGCGGGTAAGGTGGTCGCCCAGAATAGCTGCGCTATCTGTCATGGCATGGATGGTAAGGGGGTGGCAGATAACATTCCTAATCTGGCCGCACAAATCGAAGCCTATCTGCTCAAAGCTGTTCAGAGTTATGACCACGGCAAGCGCGTCGACAGCAGCGGAAATGTCATGAAAGTTGCTGAAGGATTATCACCGAATCAGCTTCGCAATGCGGTCGGTTATTACGCAAGCCTACCACCGGTGGTCAATCAGCCATCTAAAGTGAAGACGGAATATTCCTACTACGAGCGAGGCAAAGCGTTGAGCAAGCCATGTGCAGCTTGTCATGGAGCGGATGGGAATACTGCCGTTGCTGGAGTTCCGCGCCTAGCCGGACAACATCCGCAGTACATCATTAAGGCAACCAAGTCCTATCATGACGGTACGCGCACCATGCCGTCGATGCATGCGAAGCTAGATAGCCTGAGTGCGGCCGACATGGAGAATATCGCCATCTACTTTGCGCTGAACGAACCCAAGTCGCCCTCTAGCAAGGCAGTCAATTCGCATGAGGGAACTCAATTCATCAGTTCCTGCGTCAAATGCCACGGTCCTTCAGGATCTGGCGATGACTTGAGTGTGCCCAATCTGGCTGGGCAAAACGTGCAGTATCTCAATACAGTGATCAAGTCATATCGCGACAATGTGCGTGACCATAAAGTGATGCATCAGGCGCTCGCTGGATTGAAGGATAGTGAGATCAACAAGATCGCCATTTACTTTGCGACAGAGCTGCCCGCGCAGACCAGTTTTTCGCCGCCAGAGACGATCAACTCCTTGGTGCAGAAATGTGATCTTTGCCACAGTCTCGGCAATGCCAATCCCGATATGTTGACGCCCAAACTGAACGGTCAGAATCGCGCCTACTTGGTTAATGCGATGATGACCTATCGAGATGGAGATCGCGGGAATTCGGCGATGCACTCGATCAGTTCGGCAATGCTCTTCGATGCCACTATTGAGGGATTAGCTGAGCACTATTCAGCGCAAGAGGCAAAGTGAAGCGCCTTTGAGCGGGGACGATTTTTATTCGCAACTTCAGGAGAAATAAAATGAAAACCAAAGTCTTGTTATCAAGTGCAGTATTCATGATTTCAGCATTCGTGGCCATAGGTGCGCAGGCGGCTGTGGATGAAGCGGGTGCGAAGAATCTGCTGAATGAGAATGGATGCCTGAATTGCCATGATGTGACCAAGACCAAGGTCGCGCGCTCATATAAGAAGATCGCGGCAGAGCGCAAGGGTAAGTCAGGGGCGGAAGCTGCGATCACCAAGCACCTCACACAGCCAAACATGGTGAAGGTTGGCGAGGACATGGTTGACCATCCCCAAATTGAAGCCGATCCGGCGCAAGTGAAGAATCTGGTCAAATGGATTCTGTCGCGCTGATGTAGCAAATATGGACGGCGTAGTTCACAACGCTACGTCGCCCGTATGTCGCACTGGACGTATTGAATGACGCTCCAACCTGTCTGGAAGAATAAAATGAAAACCCCCGTGCTGTTCCCATCTTTGCCAAGAGGCGTGTACCTGTTGGCGCTCCTTGTTACGACCTGGATCTCGATCGTTTCGCTTGCGGCGGCGGCCCCCGATCCTGCTTCGTCAAAGAATGCAACCTGCCTCGCTTGCCATGATGGCAAAAATGCCAAGCTACATGGAAAGGGTTCGAATGGCGAGATGCGCGAGCTACATGCAGTTCCTCCGGAAAAATTTCAGAAGAGCGTACACGCAAATCTCGCCTGCGTGACTTGCCACGTTGAGATCAAGGACAATCGAGCGCCGCATAAAATTTCCGTGGCGGCTAAAAAGCCGGATTGTGCGGAGTGCCACATCTCGTTATGGGTGACGGCGTTGCGCGAAAGTAAGCTCGACGAGAAGCCCGGTTTGACGGTGGTGATGCGAAACATCGAGGTCTATAAACAGTCATCGCATGCCAAACCCAATGCCGACAATCCTGAGATTCCGAACGCTACCTGCCATGACTGTCATGACGATCATGCTTTCAAAGTAGCCCCCAGCGGTTCTGCTGAGCACGATGAGTGGCACCACAGCACCCCTCAAGTCTGTGGCGAGAATTGCCATGCAGGACAATTGGGGCAGTATGTCGGATCAGTTCATGGCAAGGAGTTACTCCAGAAGAACAATCACAAGGCGGCGGCGTGCATTGATTGCCATACGACGCACGCGATAGGCAGCCCCGCTTCATCACCAATCAAGTTGGAGATCACCAAGAACTGTGGTGGTTGCCATGAAGAGAATCTCAAGACATACCGCGCAACCTATCACGGACAGGTGAGTTCGCTGGGCTATGCATACACCGCCAAATGTTTCGATTGTCATGGTAGCCATGATGTACGCAGGGCGGATGACCCGAAGTCCAAGGTACACCCGGACAAACGGCTGAAAACCTGCCAGAAGTG
This sequence comes from Gallionella sp., assembly GCA_029850565.1. Taxonomy (GTDB): domain Bacteria; phylum Pseudomonadota; class Gammaproteobacteria; order Burkholderiales; family Gallionellaceae; genus Sideroxyarcus. Next base: position 27,385 of record JARCRR010000238.1, read on the forward strand.
CCACAACGACAAGAAGCCTGGTATGAACACCGCCACGGAAGGTTTTCTGACGTTCAGCCCTCACGCAAACAGTCACGATTTCGCAAAATATCCACAAATGTGGATCGTGACCAAATTCATGATCGCCTTATTGGTGGGGGTGTTCATCTTCTTCTGGCTACATTCCGCACTCTGGTATTACCGCGAATGGAAAGAGCAAAAAGAAGGCAAGGTCGTGTCCTACATCCGTGCGGGTGATTTGCCGGTGGATGAGAAGAAATTCTTCCAGCGCTTCCCGTGGGGTTGGCGAGTCGCCCATCTGGTGTTCGCCTTGGTCACCATGACCTTGGTGTTGACCGGTACGACAGCTTTGTTTGCCGAAACAGCTTGGGCGCCAGTGGTTGCCAACATGCTGGGAGGGCCGCATTTGATCAATCACATCCATCGCATCGTTGCGGGCTTGTTCGTCGCGATCTTCTTCACGCACTTCATCTACGTGATGCAGAAGTTGCTACGCGACAAGAACTTCCGCTGGTTCGGGCCGGACTCCTTGATACCGAACTGGAAGGACTTCAAGGATTGCTACGGCATGTTCAAGTGGTTCTTCGGTAAGGGGCCGAAGCCGATGTTCGATCGCTGGACTTATTTCGAAAAGTTCGATTACTGGGCAGTGTTCTGGGGGGTCACCATCATCGGCACCAGCGGCTTGATGCTGGCGATACCGCACGTGACAGCGACCTATCTGCCGGGCTGGGTGTTCAACGTGGCGACCGTGGTGCATGCGGAGGAGGCGTTCCTTGCAGCAGTGTTCTTGTTCACGGTGCACTTCTTCAACAACCATTTCCGTCCGGATAAGTTACCGCCACCTGACATCGTCATGTTCACCGGCGCGCAGTCCTTGGATGAGTTCAGGCGTGACCACCCCGCGCAGTATCAACGTCTTGTCGATGCGGGTGAGTTGGAGAAATATCTGGTCGACGCGCCGTCCATGCCGATGACCTTGGCATCGAAGATATTGGGCATCGTGCTCATCCTGTTTGGTTTAACTTTGCTGACCTTGGTGGCCATTGGCTTCTTCGGTGGTGCATAAAGGTTTGCAGATCGATTGAATGACCGGTCCGGCGGGGATGATCCTTGCCGGATTGGATGGCTTTCCGTCCACTCAGTATTCACAGAATGGCAAACATACTTCTCGCCTATTCAACGACCGACGGGCATACAAGAGAGATATGCCTGCGGATACAAAGGGTGATCGAGCTGCCTCATCGGGTCACGCTTCTACCCCTTGTTGATTGCACAGCAAATGACTTGCAAGCGTTCGACACCATTGTGATCGGCGCGAGCATCCGCTATGGCAAGCACAATCCCGGAGTTGTCGACTTCGTCAATCGGAACGCGCAGATCCTGGATAGCAAAGCCAACGCATTCTTTTCAGTGAACGTCGTTGCGCGCAAACCGGAAAAGAACACACCGGAAACCAACCCCTACTTGCAGAAATTCTTGAAGCAGATCGTGTGGAGGCCGAAACATCTGGCAGTGTTCGCGGGAAAGCTTAACTATCCCAGCTACCGTTTTATTGATCGCATGACGATTCGACTGATCATGTGGATGACTAAGGGGCCGACAGATACAAGAAACATCTATGAATTTACCGATTGGAAACAGGTCGAGGATTTCGGAAGACAAGTGAGTCGAATATAGGGCTCGATGATCCGTCGTCAGATATGGGAAATCGATTATTGGTGATGGCATTGTTTAACACTGATGAGGCTATCCCACCTTCACCGCCACTTTCAATCTGGTTGATTGATGATCACAAAGTGATATAAAGCATCAAGCAGGCGACATTCCTGTATCGCTATCCGATCCAGTCAGAGGAGGAACGCAAATGGCAGCCCAACCCGAGATCACCAACATGGCCCTGTTCTGCGATTTTGAGAACGTGGCGCTGGGTGTGCGCGACGCCAAGTACGCGCAATTCGATATCAAAAAAGTGCTGGAACGTCTGCTGCTCAAGGGCAGCATCGTGGTGAAGAAAGCCTATTGCGACTGGGATCGCTACAAGGAGTTCAAGGCCACCATGCACGAGGCCGCCTTCGAGCTGATCGAGATCCCGCATGTGAGGCAAAGCGGCAAGAATTCCGCCGACATCCGCATGGTCGTCGATGCGCTAGACCTGTGTTACACCAAGGCCCATGTGGACACTTTCGTCATCATCAGCGGCGATTCCGA
>JARCRR010000239.1 GCA_029850565.1 Gallionella sp.
CCCAGTGATTGCATGGCGGCAGACTCCAGCGCCTCTTCCTGTGTCATCTGCGGCAGGATGCCGGGAAAGCGCGCGGCCAACATGCTCTTGCCGGTGCCCGGAGGGCCGCTCATGAGCACAGAGTGCGACCCTGCCGCCGCAATCTCCAATGCGCGTTTGGATTGCGCCTGCCCTTTCACTTCGGACATATCGGCGTAGTACGGCGCGACGCTTTTGATTTCGGGAATGTGTCGTGTGATTGGCTCGCGTCCGGCAAGATGAGCGACAACTTGTAGCAACGATCGCGCGGGAAACACCACAGCATCTTCCACCAGCGCAGCTTCCGGCGCGTTCACGGCAGGCAGGATAAATGCTCGCCCGCTGTTCGCGGCACGATAGGTCATTGCCAATGCGCCGCGTATCGCGCGTAGCTCACCCGTCAGCGCCAGCTCTCCGGCGTACTCATATTCGGTGAGTTTGTCGGAAGGTATCTGCCCCGAGGCCGCGAGGATACCCAGCGCGATGGGCAGATCGAAACGTCCGCTCTCCTTAGGCAGATCGGCAGGAGCAAGATTGACGGTGATACGTTTCGCGGGAAATTCGAACTGGCAATTCTGCAAAGCGGCGCGCACACGGTCTTTGCTTTCTTTTACCTCCGCTTCAGCCAAGCCGACGATAGTAAATTGGGGCAAGCCATTGGCGAGATGCACCTCGACGGTAACCAGCGCGGCATCCATGCCCGCCAGTCCGCGACTGTATAGAACAGCCAACCCCATGATGCGTTACTCAGCTTCTAGTGCGGCAAGGCGCGCTTCCAACTTTGCCAGACGCTGTTCCAGCACTTCATACTCTTCGCGTGAAACCAGATCGAGCTTGGCGAAACCTTGCGCCATCAATGCGCGGGCGTTCTTCTCGAAGTCTTTGGCAGGACTATTGGCAACGACATCGTTCAATTTGGCTGACATATCTTCAAAGAATTTTGCGTTCATCATGCTGTGATTCCTCATCCCGGTTAAGTAAAGCGAGTGTATCAAATCCATCCGCACCACCGCAGTGCATCAGCTTCTTTTCGTGCGAGACCTTGGTGCATCGCATTCTTGGGATGATTTCCGATACAACCATCCAAACCCAATAGATACGGGATTTTTAATACTCTGGCACGGTTGGTGCTGATAGGGACGCGTGGATATTTTGTCCCGCTTTGAAACTAAACGAAAGGAAATACCATGTTGAAGAAAAAACTGTTGGTTGTTGCTCTGGCTTCTGCTTTCTCTCTGCCTGCCTTGGCAAGTGATCACACTGTGACTGCCAATGTCGGTTTCGTCAGTGACTATATCTTCCGCGGCATCGCACAAACATCGCACCAACCCGCTGTCCAGGGCGGTATCGACTACGCGCACTCCAGCGGTCTGTATGCTGGCGTATGGGGCTCCAACGTCAGTTGGATCGGTGACAGTGGTGCAGTCGCTTCTGGCAGCGTAACGATGGAACTCGATACCTATGCAGGCTTCCGTAACACCGTGATTGAAGATGTAGGTTACGACGTTGGTTATGTACGCTTCAACTACTTGGGTGATTACACAGAAACCGCCGGATTCGCCAAAGCTGATACCCACGAGCTGTATGGCTCCGCAAGCTACAAGTTCTTGAGCGCCAAATACTCGTACAGCCTCGGCGACTTCCTGACTGTGAAAGATGCTAAAGGAACTAGCTACATCGAAGTTAATGCCAACTACACTTTGGCAGATACCGGTGTGATGCTGGGTGCGCACGTAGGTAAACAGACATTCAAGCCTTCTTCCGCTTCCATCTATACCTACACCGACTACAAGCTCAGTGTGGCTAAAGATTTCAGTGGCTATGTCGTCGGCCTGGCCTACACCAGTACTAACGCTGGCCCGGCATGGACATATGCGACTGGCGACAAATGGGGAAAGGGCGTAGTAGCGCTTTCCGTACTCCACTCAATGTAATCGAATGGAGGGGGGCCAGCCCCCCTCAAACTAAAGGAGAGTGAAGATGAAAATGGTCACTGCAATCATCAAGCCGTTCAAGCTGGACGAAGTGCGTGAAGCACTGTCCGCGATGGATGTGCAAGGCATCACCGTTACCGAGGTAAAAGGTTTCGGTCGCCAAAAGGGACACACCGAGTTGTATCGCGGTGCTGAATACGTTGTGGACTTCCTGCCCAAGATCAAGCTGGAAGCAGCCATCAAGGCAGACCAGTTGGAGCGCGTGATCGAGGCGATCGAAAAAGCCGCGATGACCGGCAAGATCGGCGACGGCAAGATCTTCGTGCAAGACCTCGAGCAAGTGATCCGCATCCGCACCGGCGAAGTCGGTCCGGAAGCCCTTTAAGGAGAACATGATGAAGAAGATAATCGCATCACTTACGCTGCTGGCCATGTTGTGCGGCCTCGCGGCGCCTGCGTTCGCAGAAGAGGCGGCACCTGCCGCAACGACTGCAGTCGTAGCGGCACCGGCTGTGGAAGCAGCTCCCGCTGTTGAAGCTCCGGCAGCAGCACCCGCACCTGTGCCAAACAAGGGCGATACCGCTTGGATGCTGACCGCCACTCTGCTGGTGATCATGATGTCCATCCCCGGCTTGGCTCTGTTCTATGGCGGCCTCGTGCGCAGCAAGAACATGCTGTCAATGTTGATGCAAGTGTTCAGCATCTTCGCGCTGATCACCGTGTTGTGGGCGATCTACGGCTACTCGCTGGCGTTCACCACCGGCAACGCCTTCATCGGCGGCTTCGACAGATTGATGCTGAAAGGCATCTTCGATCCGGTATCGGGCGCTGTTGCCAATGCGGCCACTTTCAGCAAAGGCGTGTACATCCCCGAGTTCGCCTTCGTCGCCTTCCAAGCAACCTTTGCAGCGATTACGGTAGCACTGGTAGTGGGTGCTTTCGCCGAGCGTATGAAGTTCGCTTCCGTGATGCTGTTCTCGGCACTGTGGTTCACTTTCGCTTACCTGCCGATCGCTCACATGGTGTGGTTCTGGGCGGGTCCCGATGCCTACACCGACGCTGCTGCGGCTGAAGCTGCGACTGCAACGGCCGGCTGGTTGTTCGCCAAGGGTGCGCTGGACTTCGCGGGCGGTACCGTGGTTCACATCAACGCTGCAATCGCGGGTCTGGTAGGTGCATTCCTGGTGGGCAAGCGTATCGGCTACGGCAAAGAACCCATGGCTCCGCACAATCTCGTGATGACCATGATCGGCGCAGCACTGCTGTGGGTGGGTTGGTTCGGTTTCAACGCGGGCTCTGCGCTGGAAGCGGGCGGTACAGCCACCCTGGCTTTCGCTAACACTCTGATCGCAACGGCGGCGGCTGTGGTGACTTGGTTGGGTGCGGAATGGATGTTGAAGGGCAAGCCTAGCCTGTTGGGTGCAGCTTCGGGTGCAGTGGCAGGTCTGGTTGCCATCACCCCGGCCTGCGGTTGGGTCGGCATCGGCGGCGGTTTGGCCATCGGCGCACTGGCCGGAGTCACCTGCTTCTGGGGTGTGACTGGTCTGAAGAAACTGCTTGGTGCGGATGATGCGCTGGACGTGTTCGGCATCCACGGCATCGGCGGTATCTTGGGCGCGTTGCTCACTGGTGTGTTCAACACTTGGAGCATGGGCGGCACCGGCATCATCGATTACGTGAACAACACCATCGTCGACACCAGCATCAGCGCTCAAGTGTGGATCCAAGCACAGGCTGTGTTGACCACGATCATCTGGTCCGGTGTTGTCGCCTACATCTGCTACAAGATCGTCGACCTGACCATCGGTCTGCGTGTGAAGGAAGAAGACGAGCGCGAAGGTCTGGATACCACAGCCCACGGCGAGCGTGCTTACAACCTGTAACCCTCTCCTCCCCGGAGCCTCCCCGGCTCCTTTTCAAGGGCACCGCAAGGTGCCCTTTTTTTGACAAACCACTAACCGACTGGAGGATATACATGGCTGGCGAAATGGAACAACTCTTTGCGGTCACAGGACGCATTTGCGTCATGCTCAGAAGAGAGACCAACAGAATGATCGATGTCGAATGGGCGATCACCAACGCACAATACGCGCGTGAAGTGGTAAGGCTTGCGCGTGACACCAATGTGGCTGAATTGATTGAGTTGGCGGATCGCATCGAAGCTGCGCACCCACTGCTTCCGAGAGTAAAGCGGGTGGAAATCACGCCTCCGGTGGTATTGCCCGACTCACCTAAATATGTGCAAAGTCTGCGTTAACGCCAGTAATCTGCCGATGGTTTATCGGCAGATCAAACGCTTCGATTGACAATGGCTTGCTGGTCGGTGATCGGCATGACCGTCACTCGTGAAAATCGGGAAACTGTCTCAAAGAGTAAAAGAAGTCTATATCGTGATTGGGCCACAACTCTGCTTGGGCTTCTTGTCCCAATCGTTTCAATTTGCGTATGCTCTTAAGGGCCAATGCCTCCTGGCCGTTCCAGCACAATCCGGGAGCGATTTCTTTTTCCAGGTTCTCTGTCAGATCTGCCGCATCTCCGCACAGAATGACCGGTAAACCTTTTGGCAACTCGATCCACATCGACATATGCCCCGCCGTATGACCCGGCGTAGAGATCGCCCGCACACCAGGAACCAAATCGTATTCCCCCTGTTTGATTTGCCACGGGAAGCGATCCGATAGCTCGTCGGTAAAATAGGCCGGATCGAAATCAGCGCGGGCGGAGGCAAATTCATCCTTTTGTACATGCACCTCGGTGCCGCACACATCGCATAAGCCCCCGGCATGATCGAAATGCAGATGACTCAGGAACACCACGTCGATATCTGCGGGTGTCAGCCCCAGCTTGGCCAAGTGGTGTGGCAAGCGCTGTGCCTCCTGCATCTCGGGCGCACCAAATGCGAAGGTCTCCTCGTCATAATATTCGGCGCGCAAATAAGGATCGGCGATCTTGGCGTAGTCACATCCCACATCGAACAGGATGCGCCCATTACGCGTCTCGATCAGATAGGCGAGGATGGGCGCTTGGATCATCTTGCCGTGGCCTCGATTGCGCGTGGACAGTGATTTGTCGTAACGATGAATGGCGGTCAGCAACGGTCGCAGTCTCAGGACTTGGCTCATGGTGATTCCCTTACTGTTTCAGTGCGCGCCTCGATGACGGCTGCGGATAAGATCAACGTGCCGCCAACCGCTTCGCGCCAAGATAGGTGTTCGCCTCCGATCAATACTGCCGAAAACACCGCCACCACCAGCTCACCCAACAGCAGAATAGCTGCTCGGCCTGCATGCAGTCGTGCGACCCCATAGAAGGTGACCAGCGTTCCCGGCAATATCCATAGCAGACCCAGCGCCAACATTGAGCCAACTTGCTGCTTGCCGGGAATCGACGTAGTCCCTGCCCCAAACAGTAGAAAGCCGAATGCGATCAAGGCACACCCGCCTATCATCGCCGTTGCTCGCACCGAGTCGGTCAGATGATGGCCGACACGCACCGCCACATTGTTGAGCGCAAATGCCATACCCGAGGAAAGCGCCAGCAGGTCGATCATCGAAAGCGGTGCGGAAAGCAATTCGGGACCTCCCAACGTTGCAGCCAATCCTGCCAACGCCAGTACCAACGAGAAGAGACGCAGGCGGGTGAACAACTCCCCCAGAAAGATACGTGCGGCCAATATCGTCCACACCGGCGCAAGGAAAAACAACAGCATCACGCGCACCACGCTGCCCTCGGTGAGCGCGGTAACCAACGAAGCATTGGCCCAACCGCCCATCAGCATGATGATGGCCAATAGCCCGAGCTGATCACGCCACTGGCTCACACTACACCAGGCGAACGGCAACAGGATGAATGCGGCAAGACCATAGGAAAACACCTGCACGATGCTGCCGGAAGCACCGATCCCATCCAAAGCTTTGAGCGGCCACCACAGCATGCCCCAGAACAAAGCGCCCACCAGCAGTGCGCTGACTGCCTTGCCTTCACGGGGTTGAAGCGTAGCCACGATGGTCATCTCACACCGCAGTCAGGAATGAGACCGACACTGCACCGATGAATCCTTCCACCTTTCCCGCCGCCGTATCGACCACACCGTAATCATCGGACAGCACCCGCTTCACCCGATGCCGATGAAACGGCAACAACAAGTTGCCCATCGGGATGACCTGTCGGCTACTGTCGCCATACAAACTGCGATGCAGAGCCGGCAAACGATACCAAGGTACGGCGAGTTGCTCATGGTGCGCGTTGTGATATGAGAAGTTGAGCAACAGTAAATTGAGTGAGGGCCAATGCACGCTGACCAGATTGGAATAGGTGTTGGCCTGTTCATAGGCCTTGTCGCGCAACTTATCCCGCGGTACCTGCGCGCTTTCTAGGATGGCATAGGCATCATAGGTATGCTGGAAAGCATCGGCGAAGCGCAGCACCGTGACCATGATGAGATAGGCGACCACATACAACAGCAAGGCTTGAATTGAGTAGTAAGCCAAGGCAGCAAAGGCGATGCCACGCAGCAACATAATGAGTAGCACGCGCTTGCGGTCTGCCCTTCTTTCCTCGCGCAAGAATGGCAAAGCGATGACGAAACCATGCATCATCAATTCAACGGCGGGGAGGTGGCACCACTCCAACAGCAGCACCAAGCGCCGTAGCGGCGACGGAAAAGACTGGATCAGCGCCTTGGTGTCCAGGCTGATCACGTCGGCGCGATCGACATGATGACGTACATGTTTGTGGCGCAGATGCTCATAACGCGCGTAGCAGCTGCCAGTGAGCCACGTCATCAACACGCCGCCCCATGTGTTTGACTCATGGCGAGCGAAGATCGTGTCGTGTGCGAATTCGTGGAATAGATAGGCCGCGATGATGAGCGCATGGGCGAACCACAGGGTCGCCAGCAGCGCCACAACAAGGCTAGCCGTGGCCATCAACCACAAACCGATCGCGTAGCCACTCAGGACATACGACAAGGCAAGTAGGTTAGGGATGGCACCGTCTGCGTGACGGAAGATGCGCGAACGCATTGAAGTTCCTTTGAGTGTTCGCTCCCCTGCACGCCATCGCGCAGGAGAGCTCCGAACACTTACTTCAATACTGCCTTGATGAAGCTGTCATCGATCGTTGTCGCGATGCTTACCGGCTTCTTGATTTGCCCGCTCTTCATCAGGATCTCGTTGATCACCTCGCCGCTCACAAAGTAAGACTTGGTGTTCTTGCCTTGCTTGAACGGTGATGCCATCTCTTTGCGCGGGATGTTGTACACACCTTGCAATTGCTCCAGCACTTCCTTGCCCGACACACCGATAGCCTTACCGATGATCTCGGATGCTTCTTTCGGATGAGACTTCATGTAATCCAAGCCTTCCAGATAAGCCTTGATGACCGCAGTGATCTCTTTGCCGTTACTCTTGATGTGCGCCTCATCGAACACCAACACGTCGGCGATCAGGCCGGGTGCTTCCTTCGATGAATAGATCACGTGGAATTTCTTGCCGCCTTCCATCGCGAGGATCTGCGACACGTTAGGCTCATAAGTCGCACCGGCTGGCACAGCTTTGGAGGCCATGGCAGAAGGGATCGCCTCGGGCGTCATGTTGACCGGGCTGATGTCTTTGTCGCTCATGCCATTGATCTTGAGGGCGTAGGAGATCAAGAAGTCAGAGGGAGACAACGGTGCATAGGCGACCTTCTTGCCCTTCAGATCCTTGATCTTCTTGATGGACATATCCGCCAACACCGCATCACCGCCGTTGGAATAATCGATGGGCATCACCACTTTGAACACCTGCCCTTGTGCCGCCGCACCGATCACTTGGTCGAAAGTCATCAGTGCACCATCCACCGATTTACTGGCGACAGCCGATGGCAACATGGCCGGGTCGGCAAAGGTTTGCAGTGTCACTTCGATGCCCTGCTTCTTGTACATGTCCATCCCCGCAGCCACATAGAACGGCGAGTAACCGATCCAAGTGGTCAGCGCGAGCTTGACTGGAGTCGCAGCGTTCACTGCCGAGGAAGCCGCCACCAATGCGATGGCCGCGATAAGTTTCTTGATTTGCATTTGAGTGCTCCTTACTTAGGTTGATGAATAAATGAACTGATAAAAATCTACTACGACACTTCAAAGTCAGCAGGTTTCATGCCATACGCACCTCCCTGCTGTCGCGCGTATCCAATGGGTTTGCTGCGGCAAAGACGGAAGCTGATGCACCCGATTCGGGCATGCCTCGTATGTCATGCACGATTTCGACGATTGCCAGGAAGTGAAGGGGCGACATCTGCGTGCTCGATCAATCGTGTTTGTTCAGAAAGGACAATTCTCTTGAGGCCAAGGAGATCTCTCTCAAAAAGCAGAGCAATCCCAGAATGAGAAAGAACATGGCGCCAAAAAAAGTGCCCGCCACCAAGTCGGGCACATTCAATCCCAACTTCACTTCGATGAAGAGCGATGCGATGGATGTACACACACTCAGTGCGGCCAGCGTGATGAGTCCGATCGATCGGCGTATCCAAGCGGTTCGCCGAACGATGATCTCGAACTCACCGACACACTTGGCGCGTTGCTCGTCACTCATCGCATGCAATACCCGTGCGCGGTCGATCGCTCTGCCGAGTCTATTGACCAGTACGGAAAGGATGGAGCCGACGCCCGTCAACAAAAAGACCGGGGCCACCGCATCACGGATGGCGACGGAGACGCTCTGTATCTCAGGTAACGAATTTTCAATCATCAGATCTTTCCAACTTTCAAATAGCGACTGAGTCGTGCAGCCAATCTTGGTAACGGGAATATTGCGTCGCCCCCATCCACGTATTGATCTCCCACAGATCGGCGACCGGTTGTCGTGTGAATGGGAGCGTGTGCAGATAACCATCGGGGCCGAATTCCGGCGTCATAGTGGTGACGGAATATCCTGCGGCGCGTTGCGCACTCCAGATCGCCTCCCAATAGCGCTGATGGGAAGCCAATGCACGGGCATATTCCGGTGCGGCCGGATGCGGCACTTGCGGCCCCTGGTCGTAACCGACACGGGCATGGATGTGATGTGCGTGTTTTGCCACTTCGAGCACCGCATCCCAATCGTCATCCAGTTGCCGTTCCAGCACCACCACCCAATGACTGAAATCACAAGTGAGGCGCAGCTCGGGCAAACGTTCGAGTATCGACAACGTGACCCATGGATTGAACAGCGAGCGACTGCGATGGGTCTCGAAGCTGCACACAATACCCATACGTGCCGCGATCTCCTGCGCCTCGCCGAAGAAGCGCACGCTCTGCTCCAGTGACCACGCATCGCAGCCGCCGATGACTGTCACTTGTTGCGGCTGCAACGACTGTCCCAGTCGCAACTGACGTGCCACATCGGCGATGTGTTGTTCCACCGTGTCGTGCCGACGCGGCACATAGTTGCCCGCCGTGACGATCTCTTGGATATAGCGCAAACCACGCGACTGCAAAGCCGAATGCAACTCGTCGTGCGGCAACCTGTCGGCATTACCTTCCAGTCCGGCGAAACCAGCGGCCACTGCCTGCTCCGCCGCTTCAGCCAGCGCGCCACTGTGTCCCCACAAGGTTTTGAACAGTTGCAGTTGCATCACGCTGCCTTGCTTGCGAGGTAAGCGCGCCAACCGCCGAACTGCGTGATGTCTTCCGCATCGGCGACGGCATACGGTTCGCACACGAAGCCCTGCACCCTCTCGCCATTCACCAAGGTGAGAGTGCCGATACCGAGCGGTGCGGGAATGCCCGCGACGAAAGAACCGAACTCGTGCGCAGCCATCTCCCATACCTCCACCTCGATATGGCGACCTGTCTCACCCGCCGCGACTCGCACCATGCCGGGCCGATAAGGCGGACCGCCGGGGAGCGCATACAGTTTGTAGTCGGCAGAACTCTTGGTGCAGGCGACCAAGTGAGCGCCGCGCGAGGTGAGCTGATGATTGAGCGGTAAACCTTCGAGATGCGCACCGCACACCGCGACACGGACCCGGCCTTCTGCCGTTGTTTGTCCGGCCACAGCAGGTGTGCTATCGAGCAGCTTGTCTGCCAGATGCAACAGCGGCACATCCTGATGCGCAGGTGCGACGAGCGTGACGCCGAAGGGCAGACCGTTACTCTGGAAGCCAGCCGGTACCGCGATGGCAGCGCAATCCAGCAGGTTCATGAAGTTGGTGTAGTAACCCAGATTCGCGTTCAGTTTGATCGGGTTGGCTTCCATCTCGGCGATGCGATAGAGGGTTCCGGCCGTCGGCGTGAGCAGGCAGTC
>JARCRR010000240.1 GCA_029850565.1 Gallionella sp.
AAACTGCTCTGGGTGGTATTGGTAATATAGCTCGGCATCCATGTCGCTTACCTTCTCGGCTCGTGCGCCGACCTTCTCAAGAATCGCTTCCACTTTCATCTCGCGCTCTAACGCGGTGGCAAAGCCGGCCTCGTCCAGGCCGTTGCGCGCCATATCTTCGATGTATTCCTCTTCGTTTGGATAACGCCCGCGAATCTCTTGCATGGCGAGTTCCAAGGTGGAGATCGGCACCATGGCACCGCGCGCCTCAGACGAGGCGAGAACACGCGTCTCAAGCTGATGTTGTTTCTGCGCCATGGTCTGCACACGCGCAGATTCTTCGGGCTGTAGTGCGGCGGGCGCTTTGCCGTAGATCTTCTGCGCAGCTTTGAGGGCGAGATAGGCCACGCCCGCTTCAATGACTTGTGGCATCACATTTCTCCTCATCGTCGTAAACGCGCGTCGCTTCCAGCGAAGCTTCGGGCACTTGTAGAACTTGGTCGTGAAATATCACGTGGTACTGCACGCCGTTGTTCTCATCGCGGAACACTTTCAAAATCTCGCCATCCATCCCCGGCGTGACACGCACCTCACCGCGCACCGTTAAGGTGATCTTGCTGCGCACCTTTTCGCGGCTTTCGTACTTGCTCGGCACCCACGGCTCGTCTATGCCGATGAGCTCTTCCTCGCGAAAGCCGACGATCTTGTTCTGCTCGAGGATGTTGACGGTGTAGATCAACTGGTCTTGCAGGAAGGTGCCGACGTTCATGACGAAGCCCGTGGAGCCGCGCCGTATCAGCAGCGTTCCGATAGGCACGCCCGGATAGGTGCCGTCATTTCGCACGTTGCGAATGATGCGGACTTCGTCGCCGAACTCGTATTTAGGCAGCATCTTTCTTGTTCACCGTGATGGCAGTGAGTGGCACGAACCTGGTTTGCGGTTCGTGCATGTGGAATACCTTGAACACTTTCTCGGTGAGCGCATCTGACTTCACAAAATCTTGATAGGCCTGTTCCAGGGCCGTGACATAAACTGCGCGGCGTGCTTCCTCTGTTTCTGGCAACGCCGTTTGGGACAGGTAATTATGGAAACGTTGCAAGATATGCAGACGATTCACATGCACCACGGACGCGTCGTATTCGACACCAAAATAATCCAAGAAGTCTTCGGCGGAGACCAGGTCATCCATTGCCTCGTCTAGTGTCAGTGTGTCCATTTCGAATTCCTTTCCGCGTTCACATCATTGACTGTCGATTGTTGCAGTACATCCAAGAGCGCCTTGCCACCTATGCGGTCATGGCTGTCCAACTCGACCAGCTTTTCCAACATCGCTTTGCCTGCGTTGTAATTTCCCAGGCGCAGATTGATGTATCCCGTGGCTTTCAACACCATGAGATAGAAGCGCACCAAGCCCATCGAGCGCATCACGCCCGCCCCGACATTCGCCTCGCGCAGGTAGTGCCAGGTATCGGGGAACTCCAAGCGTCTGCCCACCACGGCCAAGGTGCTCTCCGCGACCAGCAGCGCGTCTTCAAGACGGTGTTGATAGAAGTAGTAGCGGTACAACGCAACCAAGACCATGAGGTGTTGCGGCGCCATCAGATTGGCTCGCAGCAACAATCCCTCTGCTTCTTCGCTGCCGTACTTGTCCGCCGCCTCCACCAGCAGTCGAGCGACGTCCTGCGCCAGCGGTTCGTCGAAATACAACTCGGCTTGGTCAAATTCGAGCAGGTCCATTTCAAGCTTTCCTCATGACGCGCGCCACTTCAGTTCCGCATAGGTCATCAGCCTCGCAGGTATGGCATTGACCATCGACCGGCTCGCCTTGTTTGCGCAACTGACCTTCAAGCACTTCGATACGCTCCATCAGACACGCGATGGCGCGGCCGACGGGATCGGGGATGAGGTGATGATCAAGATTGATACCGTAGATGTTGTCTGCTCCTGCTTCCTCAGTACGCAACACGATCTTGGCGGGAATGCCCACCACGGTACGGTCGGCTGGCACGTCTTTGACCACCACCGAGTTGGCACCCACACGCACGTTCTTGCCAAGACTGATTGCGCCCAGTATTTTTGCGCCTGCGCCAACCACCACGCCGTCACCCAAGGTCGGGTGGCGCTTGCCTTTGTTCCAAGTCGTTCCGCCCAATGTGACGCCGTGGTACAGCGTGACGTCGTCGCCGATCACCGATGTCTCACCGATCACCACGCCCGCACCGTGATCGATGAAGAAGCGACGACCTATGGTGGCACCCGGATGGATGTCGATGTTGGTGAGAAACCGCGCGAACCAGGAAAGCAAACGCGCCAGGTAACGCAGGCCGAATGTCCAGAGGCTATGCGCGATGCGTTGCAACAGGATGGCATGCACGCCGGGGTAAGTGGTTAACACTTCGAAGCGCGAGCGAGCGGCAGGGTCGCGCTGGAACACGCAGCTCACGTCTTCACTCAGCAAACGCAGCAAAGAGGGGCGCGCGGGTTTGAGTATCAGATTATCGGCAGTCATCACGTCTTCCATGATGCACCTCTAGTGTGCCGCACCGGGCTGGGTACGCCCGATGTAGCGTTGATATAAGAACAATAATTCTTGATCGGCGGGAGAGCGCTTGGCACGTTCGGAGAAGACGCGGATGTCTGGTAGCAGTGCGCGCGCTTCCGCTTGGCTCAAGTTAAGACCCATCGTGGCGTAGGCGGCGATGATGCCGTGTGCACCCGAATGTTTTCCCACCACCAATTTGAGACGGCGGCCCACTTCTTCCGGCTCGAAACCTTGATAGGTAGACGGGTCTTTGAGCAGTCCATCCACGTGGATTCCAGCCTCATGGGTGAACACGCCCTCGCCTACGACACTCTTCTGCCAAGGAATGGGACGGCCCGATGCGGCAGCGACCATCTTCGACAACTCAGTGAAATGGGTGAGGTCGATGCCGGTATCCATGCTGTAGAGTTTCTTCAAGCCGAGTGCTACTTCTTCCAGCGGTGCATTACCCGCACGCTCGCCCAGACCGTTCACCGTGGTGTTGATGTGCGTTGCACCCGCGACCGCCGCTGCAAGACTATTGGCGGTGGCAAGACCGAGATCATCATGTGCGTGCATCTCGATCTCAAGGTCGCAGGCGGCACGCAAGGCAGCGATGGCTTTGTGCACGCCGAAAGGTTCCATCACGCCCAGAGTGTCGGCATAGCGGATGCGCTGCGCACCGGCAGCTTGTGCAGCCTCGGCCACTTGCAACATGAACTCGGGATCGGCACGCGATGCATCCTCGCAACCAACGATGATCTCCATCCCCGAATGGTAGGCGCGCGGCACGACCTCGTAGATGGTGTCTATTACCCACTGGCGACCACGCTTGAGCTTCTTCTTGAGATGAATGTCCGACACGGGGATGGAAAGATCGAGCATTTGCACATCCACCTGATCGCATGCCTTCACGTCTTCCATGCACATGCGATTCCACGCGATCAACTTCGCCTTAAGGCCGAGTGATGCGATGGCATTGATGCTGTCACGCTCCGCCTCTCCCATCGCGGGGATGCCGACTTCCAATTCCGGCACGCCGAGCGCATCGAGCTGACGCGCGATGGCCAGCTTCTCATCCAGCGTGAACGCCACCCCGGCGGTCTGTTCGCCGTCGCGCAGGGTGGTGTCGTCGATGATGATGGTGCGAGACATGTTAGTTAGTTCATTCAAGAATGATCATTACGGCACACAGTGCCCACATCGAAGCAAAAGCCACGGCGACTTGAGTCGTCTCCGAAGCTGCCGCGATCTCTTTGACTACGGTCTTCATGCGTAGGTCGGCGCAAACGCCTTCTCCGGCTCTTCTTTCGGGCCGTCACCTTCCCAGTAGGGTGACAGCTTGCGCAGTTGCGCGATGATTTCGGGCACCACGGCGATCACGCGATCCACCTCGGCCTCGGTGCTGTAACGCGACAATGAGAAACGCACCGTGCCGTGTGCGGCGGTGTAGGGGATGCCCATGGCGCGCATCACATGCGACGGTTCCAGCGAACCGGAAGTACAGGCGGAACCGGAACTCGCCGCGATGCCGAACTTGTTGAGCAGCAGCAATATCGCTTCGCCTTCGATGAACTCGAATGCGATGTTGCTGGTGTTGGGCAAACGATTCTCAGGATTGCCCGTGACAAAAGAGCGCGGCACTTTCGCCAAGATGGCCGCCTCCAGTTTGTCGCGCAGACGCGCGACTTCGGTGTTCTCGTGATGCATCGCCTCCAGCGCCATCTCGGCCGCTTTGCCCAAACCGACGATGGAGGTGGTGTTCTCGGTGCCGGCACGACGACCGCGTTCCTGATGTCCACCGCGCAGCAGCGGACGGAAGCGTGTACCGCGTTTCAAATACAACACACCGATGCCTTTGGGCGCGTGTAATTTGTGACCGGACACGGAGAGCATGTCGATCTTGGTGTCTTTCAGATTCAACGGTACTTTGCCCACGGCCTGCACTGCGTCGGTATGGAACATCGCCCCGGCGGCGTGCGCCATCTCGGCCATCTCGACCACGGGAAAGAAAGTCCCTGTTTCATTGTTCGCCCACATCACTGATACGACAGCCACTTGGTCGGTGAGCAACTTTTTGTACTCGTCCAGATCAAGCCGGCCTTTACTATCTACTTTAAGCAGATGCACTTTGTAACCGTCTTTTTCCAGCCAACTGCACAGCGTGAGGATGGCCGGGTGTTCAACGGTGGTAGTGATGATCTCCTTGCGTTCCGGCTGCGCCTTCAAGGCAGAAATAAGCGCGGTGGAATCCGACTCGGTGCCGCAGGAAGTGAAGATGATCTCTGAGTCATGTTCCGCCCCGAGCAACTCCTGCACTTGCATGCGCGCCTTTTTGATCGCCAGTCCGACCTTGTTGCCGAAGCTGTGCATCGACGAGGGGTTGCCGAACTGCTCGGTGAAATACGGCAGCATGGCCTCCACCACGGCGGGGTCTACCCGTGTGGTTGCGTTGTTGTCGAAATAGATGCCTTCCATGTCCGGCTCCTCAGGGGTGACAGCTTGCACGGCTCAATGCGCCGGCTTTGGTGGGTACGATCTTGATGAATTCTTTCAGATCTTCCATCAGCTTCTGTTGGATGCCTTGCAGCGTCAGCGCTTCCATCTGACAACCGGAACACGCGCCGGTCATGTTGACGTAGATGGTCTTGCCGTCCACGTCCACCAGTTCGATGTCGCCACCGTCGCGCTTCAGTTGCGGGCGCACAGATTCGAGAACCGCTTCGATCTTGCGTATGCGTTGCAAGTTGGTCATGCCGGCAGGCGCGGCCTCTTCTTTGGCTGGCGTTCCCGGCTTGAAGTTCTCGCCGCGCTCAGTCATCACCTTCACCAATATCTCTTCGATACCTTCGTGGCAAGACGAACAACCGCCGCCCGCTTTGGTGTAGTTGGTCACGTCCTGTACCGACGACAGGTTGTTGGCGCGGATGGTGTCTTCGATCAGCACCGCGTCGATGGCGAAACATTTGCACACCAGTGCGCCTTCTTCATGGTCGTCGCTCCACACCTCACCGCGATAGTTGGCCACGGCGGCTTGCAGTGCTTCGCGCCCCATCACCGAGCAGTGCATCTTTTCCGGCGGCAAACCATCGAGGTAATCGGCGATGTCTTGATTGCTGACTTTCAATGCTTCATCCAATGTCTTGCCCTTGATCATCTCGGTGAGTGCGGAAGATGAAGCGATGGCCGATCCGCAACCGAAAGTCTGGAAATGGGCGTCGAGAATAATGTCGGTCTCCGGTTCGACCTTGAGCATCAAACGCAATGCATCACCGCACGAGATCGAGCCCACATCACCCACGCCGTTCGCGCCTTCCAGCACACCCGCGTTACGTGGTTCGAAGAAGTGTTCTTTGACTTTGTCTGAGTAGTCCCACATGGCCCGCTCCTTAAGCTGAGAATGAAGAACCGCATGCACAGCTGGAGCTGGCATTCGGGTTCTCGAATTTGAAGCCGCTACCGTTGAGGCTATCGACGAAATCGACGGTCACGCCCTCAAGCAAGGGAGCGGAGAGAGGATCGACCAACAAGGTGACTGCGCCGTATTCCAAAACGGTGTCATCTTCCTGCTTGGCTTCTTCCAGCGACATGCCGTACTGAAAGCCGGAACAACCACCACCGGAGATGGCGATACGTAGTCCTGCAACAGGGGTGGCCGCGCCTTTGATGAATCTATCTACGGCTGAGATTGCGTTGGGTGTCAGGGTAATCATGGTTCGCTCCTATCAGATGGTGTGTACCTGACTGTTTGCAAACCACGTGCCAGCATCTTGCTGACGATTCAACAGATTGTTTAATTGGAGATTTAACTATCCCACCAGCTCTACTCCCCTGTGCGGAACAAGACGGCAGATGTGGGTTGTAGGGTTTGCGACAAGGGTCGGCGGGGCGCTTTAGGGGAGTATACATAGCCTACTTTCCAAATTATTTCTCAGATTGCAGGTGTATCGTTGCTTCGTGGTTCGAATAGCGTTCTGATATCGTTTGGCCAAGTTAAGAACAATAATCCACTTAGCTTTTAACTTCTAAAGGGAGCCAAAGGCTGCGGCTCGGTTGGATTCTGTAATGATTGGTACGATTCGGCTACGGTCGCCAACAAAGAATAAAGCCCCGTATTTCTACAGGGCTTCATTTTAATGGTGCCGCCTATCGGATTCGAACTGATGACCTACCGCTTACAAGGCGGTTGCTCTACCAACTGAGCTAAGGCGGCGGTGAAACATGAAACTGGTGGGTCGGGCGAGATTCGAACTCGCGACCAACGGATTAAAAGTCCGCTGCTCTACCGACTGAGCTACCGACCCGTCCTAAAAAGGAGCGCGCATTATACGGGTTTGACCTCGACTGTCAAACGAATCACACCCCGCGATAGCGCGTGGAATCGGGCACTCCAGCGGATGCAAATCCTTCGCGCCTTAAACGGCACGAATCACAGCGTCCGCAAGCTTTTCCATCCTCATCCGCTTGGTAGCACGAGACGGTGATCGTGTAATCCACACCCAATCGAACACCTTGTTGAATGATCTGCGCCTTGCTCAGATGCAATAGTGGCGCGTGTAGTGTGAGTGGTTTGCCTTCCACCGCGAACTTGGTCGCCAGATTCGCCATGCGCTCGAACGATTCCACATATTCGGGACGGCAGTCGGGATAGCCTGAATAGTCGACCGCGTTCACACCAAAGAAGATGTCTTGGGCTTTCAGTACCTCGGCCCAAGCCAGTGCGAGCGACAACATGATGGTGTTGCGAGCTGGAACATAAGTTGACGGGATGCCCGTGCTGGCATGCTCCGGCACAGCAATCTTATTGTCCGTCAGTGATGAACCGCCAAATGCGGTGAGGTCGATATTGATAACGCGATGTTCGCGTGCGCCAAGGATATCAGCCACCTTCTGTGCCGCAGCCAACTCTGCATGATGGCGCTGGCCGTAATCCACGCTCAAGGCGAAGCACTCGAACCCCTGCTCGCGCGCCATCGCCAGCACCGTGGCCGAATCCAGCCCGCCAGATAACAAGACAACTGCTCTTCTCATACTCAATGCCCCGCCTCGTTTCCCCACAATAGCTTGTGCAACTGGACCTGCAAACGAACCGGCAGACGGTCTCGCAATATCCATTCCGCCAATTCTTTAGGGGCAAGCTGACCTTGTGCAGGAGAGAACAACACATCACATCGCTGTGGCAACCGATGTTCGCTCATCACTTGTTTAGCCCATTGGTAATCCGTCTCACCGCACAACACGAATTTGATCTCGTCATGCAGATGCAAGTGTTTCAGATTCGGCCACAGATTCTTCGCCACCTCGCCGGAGGCTGGCGTCTTGATATCCACCACCTTGGAGACGCGCTCGTCTACGCCAGAGACATCCAACATGCCGCCTGTCTCCAGCGACACTTCATAGCCCGTATCGCATAGCGCTTTGAGCAACAACAGGCTGTTCTTCTGTGCCAGCGGCTCTCCACCGGTGACCGTGACATAACGCGGCGCATATTGCGCCACCTGTTGCAATATCGACTGCAGCGTCATCGTCTGTCCGCCCGTGAATGCATAGGTCGTATCACAGTAGGTACAACGCAACGGGCATCCCGTCAGACGCACGAACACCGTAGGCAAGCCGACGCGACTCGTCTCGCCTTGCAGTGAGAAGAATATTTCGCTGATGCGCAACGATTCGTCGGCGAGGATTGACATGGACTTCTGCTCGGATTACTTGAGGGTGGCGAGGCGCTTTTTAGCTTTATCGGCTGCATCGCTGCCGGGGAATTGTGCAATGATCTGCTTCAGAGTCTTTTTTGTCGCCGCCTTGTTTTTCATCTGGAACTGACACTCTGCGATATTCAGCATGGCTTCAGGCGCGCGCGGGTGATCCGGATATTTGGTCACCAGATTCTGGTAACCATCCAAACTATTGGCATAGTCATTGGAAAGGAAATAAGCATTGCCTATCCAGTAATAGACATTGGCCTCATGTACCGACTGGGGGAACTGGCGCAAGAAATCGCGAAAGGCGGTCGCCGCACTTTGATAATTCTCGGCTTTATAAAAACCGTAAGCGGCCTCGAATGCCTTGTTCTCACCCAAAGGGTTCTCGGCGATATCCTTGGTGCCATCGACCAGGCTTGAA
>JARCRR010000241.1 GCA_029850565.1 Gallionella sp.
TGCTCGATTACGACGTGACCTTCATCGGTGAGGTGGTGGACGGAAACTATCACTTTGCCATGCGGGTACTGATCCCGGTGACCAGTTTGTGCCCGTGTTCCAAAGAGATTTCCGAGCGCGGCGCGCACAACCAGCGTTCGCATGTCACCCTGACCGTACGCACCAAGGGTGCAGTGTGGATCGAAGATGTGGTGCGTGTCGCCGAAGAGCAGGCATCGAGCGAGTTGTACGGTTTGCTCAAACGCCCCGACGAGAAGCATGTCACCGAACGCGCTTATGACAATCCCAAGTTCGTCGAAGACATGGTGCGCGATGTCGCCGCAGTGCTGAATGCGGATGATCGCATCGAAGCCTATATCGTTGAGTCGGAGAACTTCGAATCAATTCACAACCACTCTGCTTACGCGCTGATTGAGCGGGATAAGACACAAAACTGAGAAGAGTGAAGAGGGAAGGGAGAAGGGGAAAAGCGGGGCTGCCGTTACCCTTGAGCGCCGCAGGCGCGTTCCCTTCCCCCTTCTTATTTCAACCTCTTGAAATATCCCAGGTCACCCTCAAATAGGCGGCACCGTATTTTCCAAGGAGCCACCCCATGACAACGAACACCACCGCCAGCCGCGAGACGCTGGGCTTCCAAACCGAAGTCAAACAACTGCTGCAACTGATGATCCACTCGCTGTATTCCAACCGCGAGATATTCCTGAGAGAACTCATTTCCAACGCATCCGATGCATGCGACAAGCTGCGCTTCGAGGCGCTGCATAACGATGCGTTGTACGAGAACCAGTCCGATCTCAACATCCGAGTCAGCTTGGACAAAGAAGCACGTACGCTGACCATCAGCGATAGCGGCATCGGTATGAGTCGCGATGAGGTGATCGCCAACCTCGGCACCATCGCTAAATCTGGCACACGTGATTTCTTCAGCAAACTTTCCGGCGACCAACAAAAAGACGCGCACCTCATCGGTCAGTTCGGTGTGGGTTTCTATTCCGCGTTCATCGTGGCTGATAAGGTTTCAGTGCTGACACGTCGTGCGGGTGAGAAGTCAGACCAAGGCGTACGCTGGGAATCCGACGGAGGTGGCGAGTTCTCCATCGAGATGGTGGAGAAAGCGACACGCGGCACCGAGATCACCCTGCATCTGCGTGCAGACCAAGACGACTTGTTATCCGGGTACAAACTGCGCGAGATCATCCGCAAATACTCCAACCACATCGTGCAGCCCATCCTGATGAACAAGGAAGAGTGGAAGGATGGCAAGTACGAGACCTTGAGCGAAGACGAGGCTGTCAACCAAGCCTCGGCCTTGTGGGCGCGCAACAAGAACGACATCACCGATGAACAGTACAAAGAATTCTACAAACACGTCGGCCATGATTTTGAAGACCCGTTGGCATGGACACATGCGCGCGTAGAAGGTCGTCAGGAATACACGCAACTGTTATATGTGCCGAGTCGTGCGCCATTTGATATGTATGATCGCCAAGCGCGTCACGGCATCAAGCTGTACGTGCGTCGCGTTTTCATCATGGACGATGCCGAACAATTGATGCCAAGCTATCTGCGCTTCGTGCGCGGTATCGTTGATTCTGCCGATCTGCCACTCAATGTATCGCGCGAGATATTGCAAGAGTCAAAGGACATCGAAGCTATTCGCAAAGGTTGCACCAGCAAGGTGTTGGGCATGCTGTCCGACATGGCAGACAACGACAAAGAGAAGTACGCCACGTTTTGGGGGCAGTTTGGTCAGGTGTTGAAAGAAGGAATCGGTGAGGATGCTGCCAACAAGGACAAAATCGCTGCGCTCGCTCGTTTTGCTTCTACGCATGCGGACAACGCGGATGAGACAGTTTCGCTACGCGACTACATCGCGCGCATGAAGGACGGCCAAGAGAAGATTTATTACGTCACTGCGGATAGTTTCAATGCCGCCAAGAACAGCCCGCACCTCGAAGTGTTCCGCAAGAAAGGCATCGAAGTGTTGCTGCTGTCTAATCGTGTAGATGAATGGTTGGTGAGCAACCTGTTCGAATTCGAAGGCAAATCGTTGACCTCGGTCGCCAAGGGAGGCCTTGATCTGGGTGCGTTGGAAGATGCCGCCGAGAAACAAGCGCAAGAGAAACAAGCTGGTGAATTCAAAGGACTCACCGAAAAGATCAAAGCCAGCTTGGGCGACAAAGTGAAAGAGGTGCGTATCACGCATCGCCTCACCGATTCCCCTGCCTGCTTGGTGGCGGACGAACACGATATGAGCGGTAACCTGGCGCGTCTGCTACAGGCGGCAGGGCAGAAAGCACCCAACTCGCAACCCATCCTTGAGATCAATCCGGCGCATCCCGTGGTGACGCGTCTGCAAGGTGAGAGCGCTCACTTCGACGATTGGACAGCCGTGTTGTTCGACCAAGCGATGTTGGCAGAAGGCGGGCAGCTGGATGATCCGGCAAGCTTCGTTAAACGTATCAATCAACTGATGCTGGAAATGGGCAAATGAAACTGAAGCCGGTCGCCATCTTTCGTCATGCTGAGACAGAAGGCCCCGGCTATTTCGCTTTATTTCTGAATCAACACGCCATCCCTTGGCAGATGATCCACATCGACCAAGGCGATGCCGTGCCGACAGATGCCAATTCGTTCTCGGGGCTGGTGTTCATGGGCGGGCCGATGAGCGTGAACGACGACCTGCCGTGGATACCCTCCGTACTCTCCCTCATCCGCGATGCTCATGCCAAAGATATTCCTTTGCTGGGACACTGCCTTGGCGGGCAACTCATCTCCAAAGCGCTTGGCGGTGTGGTGAGCAGTAATCCCGTGAAAGAGATCGGCTGGGGCGGGGTCGCGGTGACAGACAGCGACATCGCACGCCAGTGGTTCGGCGACATCAGACAGTTCGATGCCTTCCATTGGCACGGCGAGACCTTCTCGCTGCCGCAAGGTGCAGTGCATCTTCTATCCAGCCAGTACTGCCGGAACCAGGTCTATGCACTGGGTAAACATCTGGCGTTGCAATGCCATGTCGAAATGACCGGGCAGATGATCCGCGAGTGGTGCGAAGTCGGCGCGGACGAGATCGAAGCCGCGCGCAACAGTCCCGCCGTGCAAACGGCAGAGAGCATGCAGATGCAGGCGGATGACAAGTTGCCGCAACTCCATCACGTAGCCGAGCATCTGTATCGGCATTGGCTGCACGGTATCGTCCCCGGAACCAGTTAAAATGCGGCATGGCCTACGTCGTCGCTGAAAACTGTATCAAGTGCAAATACACCGACTGTGTCGAAGTGTGTCCGGTGGATTGTTTCCGCGCAGGCCCCAACTTCCTCGTCATCGATCCGGATGAATGCATCGACTGCTCCCTCTGTGTGCCCGAATGTCCCGCCAATGCCATCTTTGCTGCGGACGACCTGCCCGAAGACCAGAAGCAATTCATCGCTATCAATGCCGAACTGGCGAAGCAGTGGAAGATCATCACGCAAAAGATCGATGCGCCTGCCGATGCGGACGAGTGGCGTGAAGTGAAGAACAAACTGCACCTGCTCGAGCGGTGAGTCCGGCCACGCAACTTTTCGATCGTATCGCGCAACGCATCCTCGCTGCGTATCCCGCGCCCGACCTGCGCGGCATCACCATCCTCCTGCCCAACTACCACGCGGCACAGCCGCTGGCGCAAGCGCTGATTCGCATTGCGCAACGCCCCGCATTGTTGCTGCCGCAGATGGTGACCTTGAACGAATGGGCGCAAAGCGTCCCGCTTGATGCCGACGTCGTTTCCGACAATCAACGCAGCGCCTTGCTCTATCAACATCTGCGCAGACACAAATGGTTCGACAACGCCGACCTGTGGAGCATGACGCAGGAACTGCTCAAACTGTTCGACGAACTCACCCATGCGCTGGATGCCTTGCCCGACGATGAGGCTGCATTCATTGAGGCCGTTGAGCGCGCCTACCAAGCGCGGCAGAACACCACACTGCAACTGGAAGCGTGCTTGGTGTTCGAGCTATGGCACGCCATGCAGGCGGGTGCAGAGTTGGACGCGGCGCGTGCCTATCAGCAGCGCTTGGCGAAGCTGGCGGCACAAGCGCAGTCCCCGCTGTATGTGTTGATGGCTTCGGAGTGGGAGACGGTAGAGAAGCGCTTCCTCGAAGCATATGAACAACGGGCGATGGTGAAGGTTTTTGATCTGCGCGAGATGGAAGCACAGCCTTCGGCGCCGCGTTTCTTCGCCGCCACCTCCCTCGAACAAGAAGCCAGTGCCGCAGCCATGCAAGTGAGGCTGTGGTTGCAACAAGGCAAGCGCGACATCGCCATCGTGGCGCAAGACCGCGTGGTGGCGCGGCGCATGCGTGCCTTGCTGGAACGTGCCGAAGTGTTGGTAGCAGACGAGACAGGCTGGACCTTTGCCACGCTGTCGGTGAGTACGGTGTTGGATCGTTGGCTCACCGCATTGCAGAGCGATTTCTACCATCACGATCTGCTCGACTTGCTCAAGTCGACTTTCATCTTCGCCGACATGACAGCGAGTGAACGCAAATCTGCCGTGTACGAGTTGGAACAACTGCTGCGCAAACACGGCGTGGTGTCCGGATTGGAGAAGTTCATCGATCTCGTTCCGCATGAGGTGGCTTTGCATGTGCCGCTGGCACGCCTGAGGCAGGCTGCTGCGCTGCTGGAACAGAGCAAGAAACGCACACTCACCGAATGGCTCGCGGCTTTGCGCGAGAGTCTGAATGTGTTGAGCATCGACACAGGATTGCAACAAGACGATGCGGGGCAGCAACTGTTGAGTGCGTTGCAGACTTGGCAGCAAGAGCTGGCGAACGATGGCGGACGTTATGCCTTCCACGAATGGCGGCGCTGGTTGGCGCAGCAACTGGATGTGCAAACCTATCGCGACAGCAGCATAGCCAGCGCTGTGCGTTTCACCCATCTGGCAGCGACTCGTTGGCGTACCTTCGATGCGGTGCTGCTGCTGGGTTGCGATGCCGACCATCTGCCCAGTGCCGGTGACGGCGGGCGCTGGTTCAACGATGCGGTGCGCTCCGTGTTGAACCTGCCTACACGCGCCACGCATGCCGCACGGCAACGCGCCGATCTGATGGCGCTGCTGGCGCTGAACGACACCGTGCTGGTCACTTGGCAGAAGGACAAGAGCGGCGAGGCGCGCTTGCTGAGTCCGTTCTTGCAGATGTTGCGCCTTGAACGAGAATCTCGCGGTGCGAGTCTGGCGTTAGACGAGCATGAGTTGCATGTTTACCTCGCGGCAGAAGAATCACATCACGTAGCGTTGCCGCAGTCAGCGCAACCAGTTCCGAACGTGGTTGCGGAAGCCGTGCCCACCAGCGTCAGCATCAGCGGCTACAACTCGCTGGTCGCCTGTCCTTACCAGTTCTATGCACGCCATATCCTGAAGTTGAACGAACTCGACGAGGTGCAAGAAGCCATCGAGAAGAGCGATTACGGCGAGCGGGTGCACGAGATATTGCAACGCTTCCATGAGCGCTATCCGCAAGTGAGCGGACAGGACGTGGCGAAGATGGACGCCACCTTGCGCGACATCAGCGAGCAGGTGTTCGCTGATCTGCTGGCACAGGACTTCGCCGCGCGCGCATGGTTGGCGCGCTGGTATCAATCTCTGCCTGCCTATCTGGCGTGGCAGCAGGAGGGCGAAGCCGAAGGCTGGCGCTATGCCGAGGCGGAGACTAAATTCGACTGGCCGCTGGAAGGGGTGAACCTGCGCGGACGTATCGACCGCCTGGATGTGCGCGGCGATGACAAGCGCGTGCTGGACTACAAGACGCAGAGCGACACCGTGTTGCGCAACAAACTCAAAGAGCCGGGCGAAGATGTGCAACTTGCCTGCTATGCCTATGCACACGAAGCGGCAGATGTCGCCTTCGTCAGTATCGACAGCGGCAAGGTGAAGTCGGTCGCGCCAAAAGAAGATGCATCGCTGTTGGCACAACTCAATGTCGAGCGCCTGGAGCAGGTGATGGGTGCGCTGCGTGACGGGGCGGGGTTGCCCGCGAATGGTATCGATGCGGTATGTGCTTACTGTGAAGTGCGTGGTGTCTGTCGGAAAGGTGAATGGACATGAGCGTCGCCCTCGATCCACGCCGCAGCGTCGTCGTCGAAGCCTGTGCGGGCAGCGGCAAGACTTGGTTGCTGGTGTCGCGCATCGTGCGTCTGTTGCTGGATGGCGCGCAGCCTTCACAGATACTCGCCATCACTTTCACCCGCAAAGCAGCGCAAGAGATGCAAGCGCGCTTGCAAGAATGGTTGCGCGATCTGGCGATGAAGGATGAACAGTGGGTGCGCTCCTTCTTCGCCGAGCGCGGCATCGCAGCGTTGAGCGACGAGCAGGTCGCACTTGCGCGCAGCCTATACAGCACGGTGCTGTTGGCGCAGCCCGCCATCACCATCAGCACCTTCCACGGTTGGTTCATGCAAGTGATGCAGCGCGCGCCGTTGAATGCCGACGTGATGCATGGCATGACCCTGCTGGAACGTGCAGGTGCGGAACAGGAAGAAGCATGGGAAGAACTATTGGAGCAGATGCGCAAGCAGCCGGACGGTGTGAACGCACAGCACATGCAGTGGCTGTTTGAGGAATACGGATTGTTTAACACACGCAAGCTGCTTTTCAACTTCCTAGGCAAACGTGCCGAGTGGTGGGCTTACACCCAAGGCCAGAAGGATGTCCTTGCGTTCGCACTCGACAATCTGCGTAACGATCTGGCGGTGGACATGACCTTCGATGCCGTTGCCGATTGGGGCATGTGCGGCAACAACGAAGAAGCGTTCTTCGCTTTCGTGCGGCAATTGGCGAGCAACGGCACCGAGGTGCAGCAAAGCAAAGCGAGCGAGTTGGAGCGCGCATGGACGGATGCAGAACCGGAGGCACGCTTCGATGCCGTGCAACCTTTGCTGTTCACACAGGCAGGCGAACCGCGCAGTTTCAAGCCGACGAAGAAGCAGGATGCGGAACCTTTCCTCATCACGCGCGATGCGCTGTTCGACAGTTTGCAGGAAGTGCGTGACACGCAGGCCGAGCAACAGGCCTATCGCCTGAACGAGGCGGTGCTGCATTGCGGCGTCGCTTTCCTCGAACGCTATCAGGCACTCAAGGCGCAGAAGCAGCAGATGGATTTCTCCGATCTGGAATGGCAGTTGTGCCACCTGCTGCAACAGAGCGAACACGCCGAGACCATGCAGTACAAACTCGATAGCCGCTATCGACATGTGCTGCTGGATGAGTTCCAAGATACCAACCCGCTGCAATGGCAGATATTGCGCGCTTGGTTCGATGCGGCGGTGGCAGTGGAATCGCAACCCACCGTGTTCGTCGTGGGCGATCCCAAGCAATCCATCTACCGTTTCCGCCGTGCCGATGCGCGCCTGTTCGGCGTGGCGCGCGAATATCTGCAAGAACATTTCAATGCAGAGACTTTGGGCAACAGCCTCACGCGCCGCAACTCACAACCCGTGGTGGATGCGGTGAACGCCGTGTTCCGCGAACAGCCGGACGGCTTCGAGTTCGTCGAACATCAGACGCACCAAACAACATTGCCGGGACATGTGCTGGTGTTGCCACTTGCGGTTGCAGAACAGAGTGAAGCAGAGGCCGCAGATGATGCAGCACTCTCACTCCGTAACCCCCTCACCACCCCACGCGCAGAAACCGAAGAAGGCGCACGTCACCTCGAAGCCATTCAATTCGCCGACCAGTTAAAAACCATCGTCAGCGATTGGTCGGTGAACGACGAAGGCAAAGTGCGCCGCGCCACCTATGGCGACATCATGGTGCTGGTGCGCAGCCGTACCCACCTTGCGGTATACGAAGAGGCGTTGCGGGCGAAGCACATCCCCTTCATCAGCTCGCGTCGCGGCGGTTTGCTCGACACCTTGGAAGCGGAGGACGTGCAGGCGCTGTTGATGTTCCTCATCACCCCTTTCGCCGACCTCGCGTTGGCCCAAGTGTTGCGCACACCTATCTTTGCGTGTACCGATGCTGACTTGATGATTCTGGCAGTGGGTGAAAAGACAAGTTGGTGGCAACGTCTGCAAGAATTATCTGAACCCTCATCCACTTTGCAACGCGCCACTGAACTCCTGCAACGCTGGCTTGCCCTTGCCGACAAACTTCCCGTGCATGACCTGCTCGACCGCATCTATTTCGAGGGCGATGTGCTGGCGCGATACAGCGTCGTGTTGCCGAACGAGATGCGTGCCAAAGTCACTGCCAACTTGCACGCCTTCATGGAGATCGCATTGAGTGTGGATGCCGGACGCTACCCCAGCCTGCCGCGCTTCCTGCAAGAGCTGCGCGAATTGCGCGACAGCAGCGACGACGCGCCGGACGAAGGCAAGCTCGGCACCGCGGGCGACGCGGTGCGCATCTACACCGTGCACGAATCGAAAGGCCTCGAAGCCCCCATCGTCTGGCTGCTGGATGCGAATGCGGAGAAGAAGAACAGAGACGGTAACGACGTACTGCTCGATTGGCCGATCACCGTGGAGAGCATCGAAGTTCATTCGGGCAGTAGCGGTGATCGGGCGATGGTTCCCGCACCCACCGCTGGCGCGCACCGTGTCACCATCGCTACCCTCGAACCGCAACCATTGCACTTCTCGCTCTACACCGACCAAGCCTCGCGCGGCAAGAAACGCGTACCGTTGTTCGAGCTAGACGCCGCACAACAAGCGCGCGAAGAGATGAACCTACTCTACGTCGCCATGACCCGCGCACAACAAGCGCTCATCGTCAGCGGCAACCAAGGCGCGAAGGAAACCAAACAGATCACTTGGTATGGACGTATCGTAGCGGTGGTGGGTGAGCAGGCGAATCCATTGCACACTACAACCCCTCTCCCGCGTGAGGGAAAGG